>JAOPYB010000498.1 GCA_025964835.1 Nocardioides sp.
CCTTCACCAGGACGTCGCGGATCCAGCCCGGGAAGTCGAGCGGGGAGATCTGCTCGGTGTAGCGGGCGTTGATGAGCAGGAAGTCGTCGAGGAAGAGCCGCAGGTGGCCGATGGCGGCGTACCAGCCCACCGTGATCGCCGTCGGGACGATCCCGCCCACCGCGAGGCCCGCCAGCGCCCGCGGCCGACCGGAGCGGACGCCGAGCAGCAGCGCGACCACGACACCGGCGATCGCCGCGAAGAACACCGGTTGCCAGGTCAGCGTGCCCAGGGCGACGAAGACGCCGGCCGTCGCCCAGCGCTGGTGGGTCACGGCGAGCAGGGCGCAGACGAGGAACAGCACCATCGAGGTCTTCTCGCGCGGCCCGTATGTCGCATAGGTGACGAAGCCGTGGAAGCACAGCATCGCGGCCGCGGCGCTGAGCCCGGCCAGCTGGGAGCGGAACAGGTCGCGCCCGAGCCGGTAGGTCACCCCGACGGCCGTCACCGAGATCAGCGTGAAGAGCAGCCGCATGCCGAAGAGCTCGTCCACGCCCACCGTCCGCGCCGCGAACGCGCCGATGCCCGGGATGAGGTGGGCGAGCGGGCCGGCCCGGTTCAGGATCGCGACGTACGGCGGCACCCCGTCGGCCACCTGCTGCCCCGCGTAGGCGTAGACGCCCAGGTCACGGCCCAGGGCGCCGTCGAAGCCATGCAGAAGGTAGGTCACGAGCGCCACCGCGCAGACGACGCCCGTCCACGGGTCCAGCCAGCGCAGGCGGCTGCGCACGACGTCACCTCTCCTGCGGGCCGTGGGCGGGGAGGTCGTCATGCGAGCTCGACGACGACCGGTGCGTGGTCGGAGGCACCGGCGCCGGCGCGTTCCTCGCGGTCGATGAACGCGCCGCTCACGCGGGCGGCGAGCGAGGGGGAGCCGAGCACGAAGTCGATCCGCAGGCCGCGGTTGCGCTCGAAGCGCTGCCGGTAGTAGTCCCAGTAGGTGTAGACCTCCGGGCCGGGCGTGTGCGGGCGCACCACGTCGACGTACCCGTCGTCGAGGAACGCCTGGAAGGCCGCGCGCTCCGGCGCCGTCACGTGCGTGGAGGTCCGGAACTGGGCCATGTCGAAGACGTCCTCGTCGAGCGGGGCGATGTTCCAGTCGCCGACGAGCGCGGTGTCCTCGCCGCTCCAGGACTGGGCGGCCTCGCGCAGCCGGGCCAGCCACTCGAGCTTGTAGACGTAGTGCGGGTCGTCGACCTTGCGGCCGTTCGGGACGTAGAGGGACCAGAGGCGTACGCCGCCGCACGTCGCGCCGATCGCCCGCGCCTCGGCGGTGAGGGGCTCTGCGGTGTCCTTGGCGAAGCCCGGCATCCCCTCGAAGCCGACCTGGACGTCTTCGAGACCGACCCGGCTGATGATCGCGACCCCGTTCCACTGGCTGGTGCCCGCCGCGGCGACGTCGTAGCCCATCGACTGGAGACCCATCAGCGGCAACTGGTCCTCGCGGGCCTTGGTCTCCTGGAGGGCGAGCACGTCGAGGTCGTGGCGCTCCAGGAGCGCCTCGACCCGGCCGATCCGGGATCTCAGGGAGTTGACGTTCCACGTCGCGATGCGCACCAGTCCACCCTAGAGGAGGTAGCGTGTCCCCTCATGGAGACCACGTCCGCGGCCGCACGGATCGCGGGCTGGCTCGTGCACGCCTACACGATGACCGGGTCGGTGCTGGCGCTGCTGATGGTCCACTTCTCCTACGAGGGGGAGACCCGGACGGTTCTCTGGCTGTTCCTGGTCGCGATGGTCGTGGACGGCACCGACGGTTTCCTGGCCCGGCACTTCCAGGTCAAGACAGTCGTGCCCGGCTTCGACGGGGCGCTCCTCGACAACGTCGTCGACTACCTGACCTACGCGTTCGCCCCGATGGTGCTGCTGTGGGCGAACGGCTACCTGCCCGGCGGCGCCGTCGGGGGAGTGTGCGCCGCGGTGCCGCTGGTGGCCTCCTGCTACCAGTTCTGCCGCAGCGACGCGAAGACCGACGACCATTTCTTCCTGGGCTTCCCCAGCTACTGGAACGTCCTCGCGTTCTACGTGATCGTGCTCGAGCTCGGCCCGACCACGACCGCCGTGCTGCTGGGCGTCTTCGCGATCCTGGTGTTCGTGCCTATCAAGTACGTCTACCCCTCGCGCACCGCCACCCTCTGGACGCTGAACATGACGCTGGCGACGCTCTGGCTCGGCGCGTTCGCCGTGATCACCGCCCAGCTGCCCGACCCGAACGGGCTCGTGGTGGGCGGTTCGCTGCTCTACCTCGCCTACTACACCGGCGTGAGCTTCTGGCTGACCGCCAACAGCAGGCGCTCGACGTCGCCGGCCGAGGTGTAGGGCGCGAGCCCCACCCGCACCGCCCCCTCGTCGCCGAGCCCCGCCCAGCGCGAGGCCTCGAGTGCGTAGAACGTGCCGGCCGGCGCGTTGATGCCCTCGGCGGCGAGCCGCTCGTGCACCTCGCGGCCGGTGAGGCCGTCGACGGAGAACAGCACCGTGGGGGTGCGGTGCGCGGGGCGGCCGTGCAGCGTGACGCCGTCGATCGAGCCGAGGCCGGTGAGGAGCTGCTCCAGCAGCTCGTCCTCGTGCCGCTCGACGGCGGCCATCGACTCGAGCACGCGAGCCCGGCGCTCGCCCGGGTCCGAGGCGAGCCCGGCGATGAAGTCGACCGCCGCGCTCACCCCGGCGAGCAGCTCGTAGGGCAGCGTCCCGAGCTCGAACCGTTCGGGAACGGCGTCGGTGGCAGGCAGCAGCTTGTCGGGGTGGAGGGTCTCGAGCAGCCGGGGGCTCGCCGCGACGGCGCCGAGGTGCGGGCCGAAGAACTTGTACGGCGAGCAGGCCAGGAAGTCGGCGCCCAGCTCCGCCACGTCGACGGGTGCGTGCGCGGCCAGGTGCACGGCATCGACGTACACCAGCGCGTCGACCTCGTGGGCGGCCGCGGCGATCGCGGCGACGTCGGGCCGGGTGCCGAACAGGTTGGACGCGCCGGTGACGGCGATCAGGCGGGTGTGGGTCGACAGCACGGTCTCGACGTCGCCGAGCTCCGCGCTCTCCGGGTCGAAGTCGAGCCAGCGCACGGTGGCGCCGACGGCCTCGGCCGCGGTCACCCACGGGCGGATGTTCGCGTCGTGGTCGAGGCGGGTGACGATCACCTCGTCGCCGGGACCCCAGTCCTTGGCCAGGGTGCGCGCCAGGTCGAAGGTCAGCTGGGTCGTCGAGCGCCCGAAGACGATGCCGCCCGGCTCGGCGCCGACCAGGTCGGCCAGCGCCTGCCGCGCGCCGACGGTGACGGCCTCGGCGCGGCGCTCGGCCTCGGTGATGGTGCCCCGGTTGGACAGGCCGGCGGTCAGCGTGTCGGCGACGGCTCGGGCGACGCTCGAGGGCGTCTGCGAGCCGCCCGGGCCGTCGAAGTGGGCGACACCGAGGTCGAGGGCGGGGAACTGGGCGCGGACGCTCTCGACGTCGTACGTCGCGCTCATCGGGGGGTCACCGCGTCGTGGTCGTGGTCGGTGATGGCGGCCTGGAGCTCGGCGAAGGCGGACCGGGCGGTCTCCTCTGAGGTCATGGGGCAACTGTGGCACCCGCGGGCCCGCGAGGTGCTTGGATCGCGTCATGAGGCGTGCGGTGCAGTGGCTGCTGGTGGGGGCGATCGTGCTCGACGTTGCCTACTGGTCCGTCTGGTTCACCGACCGCGACGTGCTCGCGAGCGAGCACCGCTCGGCGTACTACGAGTTCGAGAACGCCTTCCCGCTCGCCGACCTGTGGCTCGGTGTGGCGTGCCTGCTGGCGCTCGTCGCGCTGCGGGCCGGTCGTCCGGTGGCGCTGTTCTGGCTGATCGCGGCGGGGTCGTCGGGGCTGTACCTCTTCGGCATGGACTTCCTCTACGACCTCGAGCACGGCATCTTCGCCAAGGGCGGCGGGGGAGTGGCCGAGGCGTGCATCGTCGCGGTGACGCTGGTCTTCTCGCTCGTGGTGCTCCGCTTCGCGTGGACGCGGCGCGAGGAGCTCCTGCACCCGCTGACGTGAGCCCGGCCCCCGCTTGGCGGGCGTCCGCGACAGGCTGCGGCTCACGAGGGCCGACGTCGTGCGGGCCCTGGCCGAGCTCGACGAGTCGTCGTACGGCGGGTGCGACGTCTGCGGCAAGCCCATCGGGGCGAGCCCGCTCGAGGCGCTCCCGTGGGCCGCGCTCTGCGTGGAGGATGCCGCCCGACGGTGACCCCGACGATGACTGGGCGCTGATTCGTGGCCCGCCAGCGCCACCCGTAGACTCGCCGCCCGTGGCACTCACCATCGGCATCGTCGGGCTCCCCAACGCGGGCAAGTCGACCCTCTTCAACGCTCTGACCAAGAACGACGTCCTCGCGGCGAACTACCCGTTCGCGACCATCGAGCCGAACGTCGGCGTGGTCGGGGTCCCGGACGAGCGCCTCCCGAAGCTCGCGGAGGTGTTCGGGTCGGCGAAGATCCTGCCCGCGACGGTCGAGTTCGTGGACATCGCCGGCATCGTCCGCGGCGCCTCGGAGGGTGAGGGGCTCGGCAACAAGTTCCTGTCCCACATCCGCGAGTCCTCGGCGATCTGCCAGGTCACCCGGGTCTTCCGAGACGAGGACGTCACCCACGTCGACGGCGAGGTCAACCCGGCCAACGACATCTCCACGATCCAGACCGAGCTGATCCTGGCCGACCTGCAGACGGTCGAGAAGGCGATCCCCCGGTTGGAGAAGGAGGCCCGCGGCAACAAGGCGGTCGTCGCCAACCTCGAGGCCACCCGTGAGGTGCTGGGCCACCTCGAGGCCGGTACGCCGGTCATCGCCACCACGGTGGACCGCTCGCTGGTCCGCGAGCTCTCGCTGCTCACCGCCAAGCCGTTCATCTACGTCTTCAACTGCGACGCCGACGAGCTCGCCGACGAGGAGCTCAAGCAGCGGATGCGGGACCTCATCGCGCCCTCCGAGGCGATCTTCCTCGACGCCAAGTTCGAGTCCGAGCTGGTCGAGCTCGACGACGACGAGGAGGCCCGCGAGATGCTCGCCGAGATGGGCGTCACCGAGCCCGGCCTCGAGACCCTCGCCCGGGTCGGCTTCGACACCCTCGGCCTGCAGACCTACCTGACCGCCGGGCCCAAGGAGTCGCGGGCCTGGACGATCCCCAAGGGCGCCACCGCTCCCGAGGCT
>JAOPYB010000013.1 GCA_025964835.1 Nocardioides sp.
CGCCGCGCCCTCGCCGCGGCGCTCGACGACCCGGACCTCGGCCCGGACGTCTTCGCCGAGGTCTCGGCGCTCGGCGCGAGCACTCCTCTCTTCCGGCGCGGCACCGGTGCGGCGGTGCCCGCCTCGACGACCAAGCTGCTGACGACCACGGCCGCCCTGGCCACGCTCGGCCCCGACCACACGTTCCGCACCAGCGTCGTGAGCGGCGGTCGCGGCCGGATCGTGCTGGTCGGCGGCGGCGACCCGTTCCTGGCGAGCAGGCCCGATCGGCAGGGCTATCCCCAGCGCGCGGACGTCGTGACCCTTGCCCGCGCCACCGCGGCGGCGCTCTCCGACCAGGGCATCCGGATGGTCCGGCTGGGCTACGACGACTCACTCTTCTCGGGCCCGGGCGTCGACCCGCACTGGCCGGCCAGCTACCTGCCCGACGGGGTGGTCGCCCCGATCACGGCACTCTGGGTCGACGAGGGCCGCCCGGCCACCGGCACCGGCCGGGTCGACGACCCGTCGGCGACGGCCGCCACCGTCTTCGCCGGCGCCCTGGCCCGCGCCGGCATCACGGTGCTGGGGGTCCCGCAGCCGCGCCGGGCGGACCCGGACGCGACCCGGCTCGCGAGCGTCGAGAGCGCTCCGCTGTCCGACATCGTCGAGCAGACGCTCTCGGTCAGCGACAACGAGGCCGCCGAGGTGCTCGCCCACCACGTCGGGATCGCGACCTCAGGCCGGGGCACGTTCGCGGCCGGCGCCTCGGGTGTGCTCCGCACCCTGGCCGAGCTGGGAGTGCCCACCGCCGGCGCCGAGGTGTACGACGGCAGCGGGCTCTCGCGGGACGACCGGCTCACGACGGAGACCCTCGTGGCCGTCCTGCAGGTCGCGGCATCGGAGTCGCACCCCGAGCTCCGCTCGGTCGTGACCGGGCTGCCGGTCGCCGGCTTCACCGGGTCCCTGGAGCTCCGCTTCGCCGACGCCGCGCCCCAGGGTCGCGGCCGGGTGCGTGCCAAGACCGGGACGCTCACCGGCGTGAGTGCGCTGGCGGGCATCGTCACCGATCTGGACTCCCGGCCGATGGTCTTCGTGCTGATGGCCGACCGGGTGGCGCTCGCGGACACCCTCGACGCGCGGGACGCGTTGGACGCGCTCGCGGCGGCCCTCGGCGCCTGCCACTGCGGCCGCTGACCGGGCGTCCCGTTGTCGGGCACCGGTACGGTCGACCCATGACGACGAACTCCGGCGCCCCGGCCAGCATGGTCGACTGGGACCTCGCGGTCTCGCTCGGCTCGCGCCTCGCCGGCGAGGGCCCGAGCGTCAGCCGAGCGGACGCCGCGGCGGCCGTGGCGGAGCTGCGCGCCGGCGCCGAGCGCTCCACGGGGCTGGTCCGCGAGTTCACCGGTCTGGTTGCGGCGGACCGCACCGCGCCCGTCCTTGTCGTCGACCGCGCGGGCTGGGTGCAGGCCAACGCCGACAGCTTCGCGACCCTCCTGGGGCCGGTCATCGACAAGCTGGGCTCCCGCAAGGGGCCCCCCTCCGGCCTGGCGCTGGCGGTCGGCTCCCGGGTCACCGGTGCCGAGGTGGGCGCCCTGCTCGGCTTCCTGGCCGGCAAGGTGCTCGGCCAGTTCGACCCGTTCTTCGACCCGCACGGCCGGCTCCTGCTGGTCGCGCCCAACATCGTGCACGTGGAGCGCGAGCTCGGGGCCGACCCCAGCGACTTCCGGCTCTGGGTCTGCCTGCACGAGGAGACGCACCGGGTGCAGTTCACGGCCGTCCCGTGGATGCGCGACCACCTCTTCGCGGAGATGCAGGGCATCGCCGAGACCCTCGAGCCCACCGGCCTCGACGACGGCTTCAAGCGCATCGTCGAGGCGATCAAGGGCGGCGGTGGCAGCCTGATGGACGTGATCGGCACCCCCGAGCAGAAGGCGATCGTCGACCGGGTCACGGGCGTGATGTCCCTGCTCGAGGGCCACGCGGACGTCGTGATGGACGGCGTCGGTCCCTCCGTGATCCCGTCCGTGGGGGCGATCCGCCGCAGCTTCAACGAGCGCCGCAAGGGGGTGGGCACGCTGGACCGCCTGCTGCGCAAGGTCCTCGGCCTGGACGCCAAGATGGCGCAGTACCGGGACGGCGCCGCCTTCGTCCGCGGGGTCGTCGACAAGGTGGGCATGACCGAGTTCAACGCCGTCTGGGAGCGCCCCGAGAACCTTCCGTCGAAGGCCGAGATCGCCGACCCGTCGGCCTGGGTGACCCGGGTCCTCTGACACAGGAGCACGCGCATGTCCCTGCACCCGGCCGTCGCCGCCGTGCGGATCGGCGTACGCCGCTGCCTGGCCGACGTGCCGTCCGGCAGCACCGTCATCGTCGCCTGCTCGGGCGGAGCCGACTCGCTGGCGCTCCTGGCGGCGACCGTGTTCGAGGGCGAACGCGCCGGCTGGCGGGTGGTCGGGGCGACCGTCGACCACGGGCTGCAGGCCGGGTCCGACGAGCACGCGACGCGCGTGGTCGCTCAGATGGCGACGCTGGGCGCCGCCGAGACCGTCGGCGCCCGGGTGCACGTGGAGGCCGGCGGGCTGGGGCCCGAGGCCGCCGCCCGGCAGGCCCGCTACGCCGTCCTCGAGGAGATCGGCAGCCGGTTCTCGGCGGCGGCCGTCCTGCTCGGGCACACGCGTGACGACCAGGCGGAGACCGTCCTGCTCGGCCTGGCCCGGGGTTCGGGCGGCCGCTCGGTCGCCGGGATGCGGCGCGGGTTCGACCGCTACCGGCGTCCGCTCCTCGATGTCTCCCGCGACGACACGGTGACCGCGTGCCAGGTCGAGGGCATCGACTTCTGGAGCGACCCGCACAACGCCGACCCGCGCTTCACCCGGTCCCGGGTGCGCACCCGGGTGCTGCCCGTCCTCGAGGACGAGCTCGGCCCCGGAGTCGCGGCCACCCTGGCCCGGACCGCCGACCAGCTGCGCGACGACATGGAGCTGCTGGACCAGCTCGCCGCGGCGGCGTACGACGCCCTCGGCGACCCGTTGCCCGTGGCGGGGCTGGCGGACCAGCCGCCCGCCCTGCGGAGCCGGATCCTGCGGCTCGCCGCCCTGGCCGCCGGCGCGCCGGCATCGGAGCTCTTCCACGAGCACGTCCTCGCGCTGGACGCCCTCGTCACGGCCTGGCGCGGCCAGAAGTGGGTCGACCTGCCCGGACACGTGCGCGGGCAGCGCCGCGACGGCTGGCTGGTCCTCGAGAGGTCGACCTGACCCGTTCGGGTGGTTCACGGGTCATTTCGCAGCGCGCGCGGTGACGGGGACCTACGCTGAGCGGCGGATCGCAACGGTCCACGGCTCTCCGGAGGAAACGCATGCACATCAAGAAGCTCGCCACCGTCCTGGTGCTCGGCGCGCTCGCGCTCGCCCCGACGGCCCAGCCGTCCCAGGCCGC
>JAOPYB010000161.1 GCA_025964835.1 Nocardioides sp.
TGTCGGAGACGAGCACGCCGCCGGTCTCGAGCGCGGCGTTCCAGGTGAGGCCCCAGTCCTTGCGGGTGATGCTGGTGCCGCCCTCGAAGCCCACCCGCAGGTTGCCGAGGGGTCCCGGGCCGAGCCGGTGAACTCGAAGTCGATGGTGACCGGCTTGGTCTCACCCTTGATGCTGAGGTCGCCGGTGACCGCCCAGTCGTCGCCGTCGCGCTCGACCTTGGTCGAGGAGAAGGTGATCTCCTTGTTCTCGTCGGCGTTGAAGAAGTCCGCCGAACGGAGGTGGGCGTCGCGGTCGGCGACACCGGTGTCGATGCTGGCGGTCTTGATGGTCAGCGCGATCGTGGAGGCCGACGGGTTGGCGGTGTCGACGTGCGCGGTGCCCTCGAACTCCTTGAAGGAGCCGCGGACGGTCGTGACCATCGCGTGCCGGGCACTGAAGCCGAGGCGGGTGTGGGTGGTGTCCAGGGTGTAGTCGCCCGTGATGTCCTCGACGGCGCTGGTGGGGGCGTCGAAGGAGTGGTCGAGGGTTGCGGGCTTGGTGGTGCGGCTGAAGATGCTCATGAAGGTGTCTCCTGACGGTCGGGTTCTTGTTCAAACTTCAACCACCATAACCGGACCCTGGTCCGGTTCATTCCCCGTGCTAGGACTTTTCGTTCAGCGGAACGCGGCCTCGCCCGTGAGCGCCTGGCCGATCACCAGCTGGTGCACCTCGGCGGTGCCCTCGTAGGTCAGCACGGACTCGAGGTTGTTGGCGTGCCGCATGAGCGGGTACTCCAGCGTGATCCCCGCGGCGCCCAGCAGGGTGCGGCACTCGCGCGCGATCGCGATCGCCTCGCGGGTGTTGTTCAGCTTGCCGACGCTGATCGCGGCGGCCTCCAGCCGACCCTCGTCCTTGAGCCGGCCCAGGTGCAGCGCCAGCAGCATCCCCTTGCCGAGCTCGACGGACATGTCGGCGAGCTTCGCCTGGGTCAGCTGGTACGCCGCGAGCCGCTTGCCGAAGATCTCCCGCTCGCGCACGTAGGCGATCGTCGTCTCCAGGCAGTCGCGGGCGGCGCCGAGGGCGCCGAAGATGATCCCGAAGCGGGCCTCGGTCAGGCAGGAGAGCGGCCCGGAGAGGCCGCGCGCCTCGGGCAGCATCGCCGTGGTGGGCAGCCGGACCTCGTCGAGGGCGAGCTCCGCGGTGACGGACGCGCGCAGCGACATCTTGCGCTTGATCTCGGTGGCGCTGAAGCCCGGCGTGTCCGTGGGCACCACGAAGCCGCGGATCCCCTCCTCGGCCCGGGCCCAGACCACGGCGACGTCGGCGACCGACCCGTTGGTGATCCACATCTTGTTGCCGGTCAGCACCCAGTCCCCCGTCCCGCCCGGCGCAGGGTCCTGGCGGGCACGCGCGCGCATGCCGCCCGGGTCGGAGCCGAAGTCCGGCTCGGTCAGGCCGAAGCACCCGATGGCCTCGCCGGTCGCCATCCGCGGCAGCCACTCGTCCTTCTGCTCGTCCGAGCCGTGGCGGTGGATCGCGTACATCGCCAGCGAGCCCTGGACGGACACGATCGAGCGCAGCCCCGAGTCGCCTGCCTCCAGCTCGAGGCAGGCCAGGCCGTACGCCGTGGCGCTGGTGCCGGCGCAGCCGTAGCCCTCGAGGTGCATGCCCAGGAGGCCGAGCGAGCCGAACTCGAGCGCCAGGTCGCGGACCGGGACCGAGCCCTCGTCGTACCAGGCCGCGATCTCGGGGCGGAGCCGGTCATCGACGAACTTCCGGACGGTGTCGCGCATCGCGCGGTCGTCGTCGCCGATGAGCGAGTCGGTGTCGAGCAGGGCCAGCGGTGACATCGGGGCGGAGGTCATGGGCCCATCATCACCCCGGGCCGAAACGGGCGAGAGCCGCGGTCCCCGTGGACCCGCGGCTCCCGCGCTCGTGCCGGTGGTGCTGGGTCAGGCGGCGTGCGAGGCCTGGACCGGTGCCTGCCGGGACGGCTCGTCCGTCCAGCGTGCCTCCATGTGGGTCCGCCCGCGCTCGTCGACCACCGGCTGCCAGTGCATGGTGAGCCGTTCGGTCATCTGCGAGTCCCTCATGTGACACCTCCTGTTCACTTTCCGTTCACCAAGAGTACCGCAGGTCCACCGCCGGGGGTGGAAAGCCCCGGAAAACGTCGCCCGCGCTCCACCGGCACCCCTCACCGTCGCGTTTCCGGTCCACCGCGCTCCACGCCCCGCGGGGGCACCCATGGATTCGACAATTGTCGACGCAGGCGCGGTTGTGGCCGGATCTGCCCGATATCGGGCAGGAAGTTGCGGTTCGGGACGCCCGGCGCCACGATTGGTGCGTGTCCGTCCCTCCCGACCCCGCGCTGGTCGACCGCATCGTGGCCAGCACCGGGCTCTCCGAGACCGAGGCGGTCCGGGTGGTGGAGGACGTGCTCTCCTTCCACGCGGAGCCGGTCGAGGACTACGTCCGCCGCCGGCACGCGCACCTGAAGACCCACGGCGCGAAGAACGACGAGATCTTCGCGCTGCTCGCCGGCGAGCTGGCCACCCGCGTGGTCGCCGCCCCCGGCCTCACCGAGCGGCAGCTGCGCCGCATCGTCTACGGCTGATCTCGATACGCGGCCTCGTTCCTCGGCCGCTACTCGATCAACGAACGGGAGAAACCATGTGCGGAATCGTCGGCTACATCGGCGGCCAGCAGGCCGCCCCGCTGCTCCTGGAGGGGCTCACCCGGCTGGAGCACCGGGGCTACGACTCCGCGGGCGTGGCCGTGCTCGGCTCGACGGGCATCAAGGTGGCCAAGCGGGCCGGCCGGGTCCGCCAGCTGACCGAGGAGCTGCCCAAGCGGTTCGCGGGCAGGGCCGGCATCGGCCACACCCGGTGGGCCACCCATGGCCCCGCCAACGACGTCAACGCCCATCCGCACGTCGATGCCAAGGGTGAGGTCGCCGTCGTCCACAACGGGATCATCGACAACGCCGCCGCGCTGCGGCACCGGCTCGCCGACCAGGGCATCGACCTCGCGAGCGACACCGACACCGAGGTGCTCGCGCACCTGGTCGCCGGCTCGGGGGCCGACACCCTCGAGGGCAAGGTCCGCGACGCCCTGTCCGCGATCGAGGGGACGTACGGAGTGGCCGTGATGCACGCCGACTTCCCCGACCGGATCGTGGTCGCCCGCAACGGCAGCCCGCTGATCATCGGCGTCGGCGACAAGGAGATGCACGTCGCCTCCGACCTCGCCGCGCTCGTCCGCTACACCACGACGATCGCCTACCTCGACGACGGCGAGATGGCCACGCTGACCGCGGGCGGCTTCACGACGTACCGTCAGGACCTCACCAGCACGAACAAGACCGCGACGACCGTGGACATCGACCCCGCGTCGTACGACGCGGGCGACCACGACTCGTTCATGCACAAGGAGATGGTCGAGCAGCCCGCCGCCGCGGAGCGTGTGCTGCGCGGCCGGCTCGACGAGCGGTTCGGCACCGCCCACCTCGGCGGCCTCAACATGGACGCCCGGGAGACCCGCGCGATCCGCCGCGTGAAGATCCTCGGCTGCGGGTCGGCGTACTACGTCGGACAGATGGGCGCCGCGCTCCTCGAGGAGCTGGCGCGGATCCCCGCGGACGCCGAGGCGGCCAGCGAGTTCCGCTACCGCAACCCGATCATCGAGCCGGACACCCTCTACGTGGCGGTCAGCCAGTCCGGCGAGACCATCGACACCCTGCTGGCCGTGCAGGAGGTCCGGCGCAAGGGCGGCCGCGTCATCGGGCTGGTGAACGTCGTCGGCAGCGCCATCGCGCGCGAGTGCGACGGCGGCATCTACCTGCACGCCGGTCCCGAGGTCGCGGTCGCGTCCACGAAGGCGCTGACGAACATGTTCCTCGGCTTCGCGCTGCTCGCCCTCCAGCTCGGCCGGGTGCGCGACCTGTCGATCGCCGACGGCAAGCGGCTGATCGCCGGCCTCCAGCGGCTGCCCGGCCAGCTCGAGGAGATGCTCGGGCGCGAGGACGAGCTGGCCGGGATCGCGACCTCGCTCGCCGCGGCCGAGAGCCTCTTCTTCGTCGGGCGGGTGCGTGGCTTCCCGGTCGCGCGGGAGGGCGCGCAGAAGTTCAAGGAGATCTCCTACCGGCACGCGGAGGCCTACCAGACCTCCGAGCTCAAGCACGGGCCGCTCGCGCTGATCTCCGAGTCGGTGCCGACCGTGGCGATCGTGCCCGGCGACGAGCTGACCGACCGCAACGTGGGCGCCCTGCACGAGATCGCGGCGCGACGCGGCCCGCTGGTCGTCGTCACCCACGCCGACGTCGACCTCGGCGACGTCGAGGCCGTGCGGATCGACGTACCGCGCAACGAGCGCGAGCTCGACCCGATCCTGCTCACCGTCCCGCTGCAGCTGCTGGCCTACCACGCGGCGCTGACGCTGGGCCACGACATCGACAAGCCGCGCAACCTCGCCAAGTCCGTCACGGTCGAGTGAGCAGGGTCTCCGCGCCCTCGAATCGGACGTGGGGCGCCGCACCCACTACCGTGAATTCCATGACGAACGACGTGAACGAGCCCACCGGCGAGGCGACCCCGACCTTCGCGGAGCTCGGGCTCGACGAGTCGGTCCTCAAGGCGCTGCGCGACGTGGGCTACGAGACCCCCTCCGCGATCCAGGCCGCCACCATCCCGCCGCTGCTCGCGGGCCGCGACGTCGTCGGCCTGGCGCAGACCGGCACCGGCAAGACGGCCGCGTTCGCGCTGCCGATCCTGTCGCGGCTGGACCTGAAGCAGAAGAAGCCGCAGGCGCTCGTCCTCGCCCCCACCCGTGAGCTCGCGCTCCAGGTCTGCGAGGCCTTCGAGCGGTACGGCGCGCACCTGCGCGGCGTGCACGTGCTGCCGGTCTACGGCGGCCAGGGGTACGGCGTGCAGCTCAGCGCCCTGCGCCGCGGCGTGCACATCGTGGTGGGCACCCCGGGGCGGATCATGGACCACCTCGAGAAGGGCACCCTCGACCTCACCGAGCTGCGGTTCCTCGTGCTCGACGAGGCCGACGAGATGCTCAACATGGGCTTCGCGGAGGATGTCGAGACGATCCTCGCCGACACCCCCGACGACAAGAACGTCGCGCTGTTCTCGGCGACGATGCCCGCGCAGATCCGCCGGATCTCCAAGAAGTACCTCAACGACCCGGCCGAGATCACCGTCAAGAACAAGACGACGACGTCGGCGAACACCACGCAGCGCTACCTGATGGTGTCCTACCCCCAGAAGGTCGACGCGCTCACGCGCATCCTCGAGGTCGAGAACTTCGAGGGCATGATCGTCTTCGTCCGCACCAAGAACGAGACCGAGACCCTGGCCGAGA
>JAOPYB010000178.1 GCA_025964835.1 Nocardioides sp.
GTCCGCCCTCAGCGGCTCCCGGCGTTCGACTCGACATCTTCAGCTCGGAAAGGCAGTTCCATGCGCATCGGGATCGATGTGGGAGGCACGAACACCGATGCCGTCCTGATGGATGGTCATCACGTGAAGGGCGCAGTGAAGTCGGCCACGCAGCCCGACGTCTCCTCGGGCATCAAGGCCACCCTCGAGAGTCTCCGGGAGCAGAGCCCGTTCGGGCCGGGCGACATCCGGGCCGTCATGATCGGCACCACCCACTTCATCAACGCACTCGTCGAGGCCCGGCAGCTGGCGCCCACCGCCGTGCTGCGGCTGGGGCTGCCCGCGACGAGCTCGCTGCCGCCTCTCGTCGACTGGCCGGAGCGGCTCGTGCAGGCCATCAGCGGCCGCGCCTACCTGGCGCACGGTGGCCACGAGTTCGACGGCCGGCACATCGCGGAGATCGACGAGAGCGAGCTGCGCCGCCACGTCCAGGACATGGCCGCGCACGGCATCCGCTCGCTGGCGATCTCGTCGGTGTTCTCGCCCATCAACTCCGAGTTCGAGCTGCGCGCGGCCGAGATCGTCGCGGAAGAGGTCGGGGCGGGCATGGCGATCTCCATGTCCCACGAGATCGGCCGCGTCGGGCTGCTCGAGCGCGAGAACGCCACGATCATCAACGCCGCCCTGCGTGAGCTGGCCCTGGGCATCGTTGACGGGCTCGCGGACACCCTGGCGTGCCTCGGGATCGAGTCGCCGCTCTACCTGAGCCAGAACGACGGCACGCTGATGGACATGGAGTTCGCCCGTCGATACCCGGTTGCGACGTTCGCGTCCGGACCCACCAACTCCATGCGCGGCGCCGCCATCCTCTCGGGTCTCAAGGACTGCGCCGTGGTCGACGTCGGGGGTACGACGAGCGACGTCGGCGTCCTGACCAACGGCTTCCCGCGCGAGGCGACGACCGAGGTCACCGTGGCGGGCGTGCGCACCAACTTCCGGATGCCCGACGTGCTGAGCATCGGCATCGGTGGCGGCAGCCTGGTCCGCGGCAACGAGACCGCTGTGACCGTTGGCCCCGACTCCGTGGGTTACCGGCTGACGCAGGAAGCCCTGGTCTTCGGCGGCAGCACCCTGACGGCCACCGACATCGCTGTCGCGTCCGGACGCGCCGACGTCGGCGACCGCTCGCTCGTGGCGCACCTCGACGCGTCGATGGTCGAGGCGGCCCTGGCCCGGATCGGCACGGACGTCGCCGACGCGGTGGAGCGCATGCGCACCTCGGCGGACGCCCTGCCCGTGGTCGCCGTCGGTGGCGGCTCGATCCTGCTTCCCGACCGGCTCGAGGGCTGTGGCGACGTCCACCGCCCCGAGCACTTCTCCGTCGCCAACGCGATCGGGGCCGCCATCGCCCAGGTCGGCGGCATGGTCGACCGGATCTACTCCATCGCGCCAGGCCAGCGCGAGGCGATCTGCGACGAGGCCCGCCAGGAGGCCCAGGACCGCGCCGTCGCGGCAGGTGCCGATCCGGCGACGGTCTCGATCGCGGACTTCGACGAGGTGCCGATCCCCTACCTGCCCGGCAACGCCACCCGTATCCGCTGCAAGGCCGTCGGAGACCTCTGGATGGAGCGATGAGCATGCGTGTCACCCCCAAGGACCTGGTCCCCATGGCCCGCGGTGCGGCCGTGCTGGGCGGCGGCGGTGGCGGCGACCCCCACATCGGCCGCCTGCTCGCCGAGAGCGCCATGCGCGAGTTCGGCGACGTCGAGATCGTGTCCCCCGACGCGGTTCCCGCGGACGCGTGCGTGCTGCCGATCGCGATGATGGGGGCCCCGACGGTGATGGTGGAGAAGATCCCCTCGGCCGGCCAGATCTCCCTGGCACTGGAGACCCTCGCCCGCTACCTGGGCCGGACGCCGACCCATGTCGCCTGCATGGAGGCGGGCGGCGTGAACTCCATGGTGCCGTTCGTCGCCGCCGCGCGCCTGGGACTTCCGCTGATCGACGGGGATGCCATGGGCCGCGCCTTCCCCGAGCTCCAGATGGTGCTACCCACCATGTCCGGCGTCTCGGCGACCCCGATGTCGATCGTGGACGACAAGGGAAACAAGGGCGTCTTCGACACCATCGACAACAACTGGGCGGAGCGGCTGGCCAGGTCCGCGACGGTCGACATGGGGTGCGCCCCGATCGTCTCCCTCTACGCCATGTCGGGCGCCGAGGTGCGCGACTGCTTCGTGCCCGGCACCCTCAGCCTCTGCCTCTCGATCGGGTCCGCCATCGAGAGCGCCCGCGCGAACAACCAGGACCCGGTGGACGCGCTGGTCGGAGCCCTGGGCGGGAAACTCATCCACACCGGCAAGGTCGTCGACGTCACCCGTCGTACGGTCACCGGGTTCGCTCGCGGTGAGGCCCGCGTGACCGGGCTGGGCGACGCCGCCGGGAGCACGATGGTCCTGAAGTTCCAGAACGAGCACCTCATCGCCGAGCTCGACGGCGAGGTGCTGGTGACGACGCCGGACCTGATCGTCGTCGTCGACGCCGAGACCGGGGAGCCGATCACGACCGAGACCCTGCGCTTCGGGCACCGGGTCGCGGTCGTCGGCGCCCCGATGGACGAGCGCTGGCACACGCCGGCCGGCATCGAGCTGGTGGGACCTCGCTACTTCGGCTACGAGCTCGACCCGATCCGTTTCGACGGCACCCCCTCGCAGGACGGGCGTCTAACCAGCGTCTGAGGGCGGGATCCAGATCGTCCGGCAGGCGAGGTGGAGCGCCAGCCGCTCGGACGGGTCGGCCAGGTCGACGGCGAGCAACGACCGGATGCGCGTCAGCCGCTGGGACACCGTGTTGCGGTGGATCCCCAGGATTGCGGCGGTCTCCGACACCGACGACTCCTCGTCGAGGTACGTCGTGAGCGTGTGCAGCAGGTCGCCGGGCTGACCCTCGAGGGGAGCCAGGAGGGAGCGAGCGGCGGGCTGGAAGGTGTCGGTCCGGGTCCAGGCGAGCAGGGTCTGTCCGAGCCCCAGCCGGTCCACGTGCAGGAATCGGCCGCTGGCCACCC
>JAOPYB010000025.1 GCA_025964835.1 Nocardioides sp.
ATGCAGACGCTCGCGCCCACCGAGGCGCAGACGAGCACCGGTACGCCGTGGCGGCTGCCGACGACCGCGATCGCGGCGCCGGCGAGGGCCGGGGTGGCGTAGAGATCGCCGCGGAAGACCGTCGGGACCCGGGACGCGAGCACGTCGCGGGCCATGCCGCCGCCGATCCCCGTCACCATCCCCATCAGAGCGGCCGGCGCGGGACCCAGCCCGTAGTCCAGGGCCTTGAGGGCACCGGTCACGCAGAACAGCCCCAGACCGAAGGCGTCGAAGACGTTGACCGTGCGCTCGCGGCGGCCCAGGACCGGGTGGAACCAGAAGGTCAGCAGTCCGGCCGCCACCGGCACGATGAGGTAGCGCCAGTCGGCGAGGGCGGCCGGCGGGGTGGCGCCGATCAGGACGTCGCGCAGGAAGCCTCCGCCGAGCCCGGTCGTGCCCGCCAGCACGAGCACGCCGAACAGGTCGAGGTCCTTGCGGACCCCGACCAGGGCACCGGAGATCGCGAACACGAAGATGCCGACCAGGTCGGCGACGACCAGCGTGACGGAGGGCTCGGTGGGCGGCACCATCGGAGGTTACCGACCCCGCGGCCCTGGTCGTCCGATCCGTCCGAGGCACGCCGCGTCACTGCGCCGTGGCGCCCCGGTCGCTGGCGTAGGCTCGCCCTACCGAAGACACGATGTTGGCAGGAGCAGGACCATCCATGGCGCACCTCACGCTGGCCGGAGTGAGCGACGACGGGAAGCGCCTGCTGCTGGTCAGCGAGGACGGGGTGGAGCACACCGTCGACATCGACCCACGACTTCGGGCGGCCCTGGCCGGGGACACGTCACGCCGATTGGAGATTCAGATGGACAGCACGCTGCGTCCTCGTGACATCCAGGCCCGCATCCGTGCGGGCGAGACCCCGGAGGCGGTCGCGCAGGCGGCCCAGACCAGCGTCGACCGGATCATGGCGTTCGCCGCCCCCGTCCTGGCCGAGCGCCAGCACGTCGCCGACCGGGCCCAGCGCTCGTCGGTGCGCCGCAAGTCGGGTGACGCCGGCTCCGCGGGCGGCGCCCGCACGCTCGGTGACGCGGTCTCCGGGCACCTCCGCTCGCTGAACGTCGACCCCGGCACCGTGGAGTGGGACGCCTGGCGCCGCGAGGACGGCCGGTGGACGCTCACCGGCGAGTACGCCGCCACGAAGCGCACCGGCTCGGCCCACTTCACCTACGACGGGCCCGGCAACTACGTGACCGCCGATAACGACGACGCCCGCTGGCTGCTGGGCGAGCTGGCCGGCGCGGAGCCGACCGAGGAGGTCCGCGACGACCTCGGGCAGGCGCGCCAGCGCCGCCTGACGTCGGTCCCCGAGGACGAGCTGCCGCTGGGCGTCGACGCGATCGAGCTGGTGAGCGACGCCGACGACGACACCGACCGGCTCGGCGCCGAGCAGCCCCTCGAGGCGTTTCTGGACGAGGACCCCCCGGCCGACGAGACCGAGCTGCGGGAGCAGGCCGCCGACGCCGCCGCTCTGGACACCGAGGGCGAGCCCGACCACGACGACGAGCCCCCGTCCCGACGGGCCGTGAAGAAGAGCCGCGGCCGCGCGTCGGTCCCGAGCTGGGACGAGATCATGTTCGGCGGCGGCAAGCAGGAGTAACACGCTCGTCGGCCGAGTAGCGAGCGCCAGCGAGCGTATCGAGACCCCGGTAGTCTCCCGCCATGTCGTACTTCGTGACCGGCGCCACCGGCTTCATCGGACGCCACCTCGTCCAGGAGCTGATCGACCACCGCGAGGGCGAGATCTTCGTGCTGGTCCGCAAGGGCTCGCTGGCCCGGATGGAGACGCTGACCCGGCGCTGGGGCTCCGACCGGGTCACCCCCGTCGTCGGCGACCTCGCCAAGCCGGGCCTCGGCGTCTCCAAGAAGTGGGTGGCCGCCCACCAGGGCGACATCGACCACTTCTTCCACCTCGCCGCGATCTACGACATGACCGCCGACGACGCGACCAACGAGACGATGAACGTCGGCGGCACCCGCAACGCGCTCTCGCTCGCCGGCGCGCTCGACGCGGGCTGCTTCCACCAGGTCTCCTCCGTCGCGGCTGCTGGCGACTACAGCGGCCGGTTCGACGAGACCATGTTCGACGAGGGCCAGCATCTGCCCTCGCCGTACCACCGGACGAAGTACGACTCCGAGAAGATCGTCCGCGACGAGGCAACGGTCCCGTGGCGCGTCTACCGGCCGGCCGTCGTGGTCGGCGAGTCCGAGACAGGCGCGATGGACAAGGTCGACGGGCCCTACTACTTCTTCCCGGTCCTCAAGATGCTCCGCGACAACCTGCCGTCCTGGCTCCCCATGGTCGGCGTCGACCTCGGCGACACCAACGTCGTCCCGGTCGACTACGTCGCCAAGGCGATGGACCACCTCGCCCACCTGCCCGGCCACGACGGCGAGGCCTTCCACCTCGTCAACCCCGAGCCCCAGCCCGTCGTCGACATGATCAACTCGTTCTGCGCGGCCGCCGGGGCCCCGCAGTTCGCCACCCCGATCGACCGTCAGCTGCTCGACTCGGTCCCGTTCTTCCTGGTGCCGCAGGCGCTGCGACCCTCGGCCATCCTCGGCGGCCTGGTGCGCAGCGGCCCCGGGCAGGCCGTCCTCGCCCAGACCATCGGCCGGCTCGGCATCCCCGCCGAGGTGCTCGGGCACGTCTCGTTCTCCTCGGTCTTCGACTCGCGGCGCACCGAGAAGGCACTGGCCGGCTCCGGGATCTCGGTGCCCGACCTCGACTCCTACACCCGCACCCTGTGGGGCTACTGGGAGGAGAACCTCGACCAGTCGACCGCCCGTGACACCGCGGCCCGCGAGGCGCTCGCCGGCAGGTACGTCGTCATCACCGGGGCGTCGTCCGGCATCGGCCAGGTCACCGCGCTCAAGGTCGCCCAGGCCGGCGGCATCCCCGTGCTCGTGGCCCGCGGCAAGGACAAGCTCGAGGACACCCGCGCCACCATCGAGCTGCGCGGCGGCACCGCCCACGTCTACGCCTGCGACCTGTCCGACCTCGAGGCCATCGACCGCCTGTGCGAGCAGATCATCGAGGAGCTGCCGGCCGTCGACTTCGTGGTCAACAACGCGGGCCGCTCGATCCGCCGCTCCCTCAAGCTGTCGCACGACCGCTTCCACGACTTCGAGCGCACCATGCAGCTCAACTACTTCGGCGCGATCAGGCTCGTCATGGGCCTGCTGCCGAAGATGCGCGAGCAGCAGCGCGGCCACGTCGTGAACATCTCGTCCATCGGCGTGCAGACCAACCCGCCGCGCTTCTCGGCGTACGTCGCCTCCAAGTCGGCCCTCGACTCGTGGAGCAACGTCGTCTCCTCGGAGCTGGTCGGCGACGGCATCACCTTCACCGGCATCCACA
>JAOPYB010000198.1 GCA_025964835.1 Nocardioides sp.
AGCTTCCTGGCGGCGCCGACGGAGGAGGACATCGCGTCGGAGGAGGCGGTGTCGGTGTACTGGAGGGTCTCGTCGGGGTAGACGTCCGTGCCGATCCCGTGGCTCACCGCCGCGGCGATCTGGGCGACCGAACCCTGCACGAGCGCCATCGGGAGGCGGTGCATCGGCTGCACGGTCAGGCCCAGCGCCTCGAGGGCGGCGACCTGGGTGCCGGTCGGCACGGCGCCGAGCTCGACGATCGCGCGGCCGGTCGGCGTGCCACCGGCGAGCAGGCGGTCGAGGCCGGGGTGGGTGCCGCGCAGGGCGGTCAGGGAGGACGTGGGTGCGGCTGCGTCGGCGGTGGTGACGCCTGCCGTGGCCAGCACGGAGGCGGCGGCGCACGTGAGCGCGAGCAGCCTGGTGCGGAGGTGCGACATGGGTAGGTCCCTTCGGAGGTGTGACGGGACAACGGCGATGGCTCCGCAGGGGTTACGTTCTGGGCATGAGACGTACAGCCCGGCTCGTCGTCCCCGTCCTCCTCGCGGTGCTGGTGGGGGTCCTCGTCGCGGCTCCGACGTACGCCGCCCCGGACCGCACGCTCCCGCCCGTCGCCACCGACTTCGACTACCAGCTCGGGGGCAACCGGCCGGTGCCCGAGCACGTCGGCATCGTGGTCCGGGACCGCGAGGCCGCGCCTGCCGGCGGGCTCTACAACGTCTGCTACGTCAACGGTTTCCAGACGCAGGCGAACGAGAGGCGCTTCTGGCACCGGCACTGGGACCTGGTGCTCAAGCAGGACGGCGCCCCGGTCGTCGACGAGGGCTGGGGCGAGTGGCTGCTCGACATCCGCACCGACGCGAAGCGCCGCGCGCTCGCGCGGATCATGGGTCGCTGGATCACCGGCTGTGCCGACGACGGCTTCGCCGGGGTGGAGTTCGACAACCTGGACTCGTTCTCGCGCAGCCACGGGCTGATCGACCGGCCAGACACCAAGGAGTACGCCGCCGCGCTGGTGCGTCGGGCACACCGAGCCGGCCTGGCCGCGGCCCAGAAGAACATGGCGCAGTGGGACGGCTCTCGCGCCGGCTTCGACTTCGCGATCGCGGAGGAGTGCGCGCACTGGAACGAGTGCGGCGAGTACGTGGACCACTACGGCCGGCACGTGCTCGCCGTGGAGTACCGCCGCCGCGACTTCCGTGAGGCCTGCCACTCCTGGGCCGACCGGATCGCGGTGGTCCGCAGGGACGTCGCGCTCAGCGAGGACGGCGTGCGCCGCTGGTGCTGAGCCTCGCCGGGGCGCTCGGTAGCCTCGGGGCATGTCCGCCCCCTCCCGCGCGCCAGGCCTGCACACGACCTCGATGGGGGAGTCGGGCCCCCTGGTCGTGTTCTGCCACGGGCTGTTCGGGCAGGGCAAGAACTGGACCCGGATCGGCAAGGCGCTGGCCGGCGACCACCGGGTCCTGCTCGTGGACATGCCCGACCACGGCCGGTCGGCCTGGAGCGAGGAGTTCGACTACCTGGCCGCTGCGGACCAGGTCGCCGAGCTGTTCTCCGCCGACGACCCGGTGGCGCTGGTCGGCCACTCGATGGGCGGCAAGATCGCGATGCTCGTCGCGCTGCGCCATCCCGTGCTGGTGGAGCGGTTGTGCGTCGTGGACGTCGCGCCGGTGGCCTACCACCACGCCTCCGAGTTCGCCGGGTACATCGAGGCAATGCGAGGCCTCGACCTGGACGCCCTCGAGCGTCGCAGCGACGCCGACGCCGCACTGGAGGATGCCGTGCCCAATCCGGTGGTGCGCGGCTTCCTGCTCCAGAACCTGCGGCACCACGACGGCACCTGGGCCTGGCAGCTGAACCTCGAGGTCCTCGGCCGCGACCTCGAACGGCTCGGCAGCTGGCCCGAGGACCGTCTCCCGAGCGGTGCGACGTACGACGGTCCGGTGCTCTGGGTAGCGGGGGAGAACTCGGACTACGTGACCGACGAGTACGCAGCCGCGATGGACCGATGGTTCCCGAAGAACCGCCGGGTGACGATCAAGGACGCGGGCCACTGGGTGCACTCCGAGCAGCCCGACGTCTTCGGCGAGGTGCTGAAGCGGTTCCTGCCCTGAGCCACGCGTCGCCGGCGGCCCGGCGTTCGTGCAGACCTAGCCGGCGCGGCCCAGGTTCGACAGGACCAGCATCAGCAGGAAGGCCCAGCCGCCGGTGAACCGGCGGCTCGTACGGCGCGGTGGTGGCAGGGGTGTCGGCCCCGAGAGCACCAGGAAGGCGATCATGCCGAGCGGGAACCCGATGCCCAGCAGCCAGAACCATGCCCAACGTGTCGCGCGCCAGGGTTCCGGGCCGAGGACGAGCAGGCAGAGCGTGACGAGGCTGAGGCCGGAGCCCACCCAGATGACCCAGGTCGGCACCCGCAGCCCGAGGTACGACGTGGAGGACGGGTAGCCGTCCGCGCTCTCGACCCGCAGGCCCGGCTGGCTCGCTCGGAGCCGGTCGGCGACATTGCCCGTGATCACCGTCGCGCCGTCCCGGGCGTTGCGGTTGGGCGCCGCGCGGCGCGGCTGCGCCGTGATGAGGGTGGCCACGTGCCGGACCAGCCCCTCACGCCAGTGCACCTCGACGGTGGCGTACCCCTGGCTCGCGGGCTCGAGGGTGTCGCCCACCACCGTCACCTCGTGCACTTCGCCGGAGGCCACTCTCGTCTCCAGCTCCTGGAAGGACGCAGTGCGTTCCCCCAGCCCGAGCGCGCCGGCGGCGAGCAGCAGCCAGCCGGCGATCAGCAGGAGGCGCAGGCGGTGCCAGCCGATGACCGACTGCCGCGCCCGGGCGGGCCGCGCCGACGGGGCAGGGAGCGCCTCCGTCGCCTGCGCCGATGTCATGCGGCGAAGTCTAGGCGCGCGTACGCCTCTGCCGCCGACGGCGCTGCCGGTCAGCCGATGGTGTGGGTGTTGGTGGGGTCGACGAGGTAGACCGGGCCATTGGGGGCGTGCCAGGTGTAGGTGTGGTCGGTGTTGCGTTCGTATCGCCAGCGTCTGGTGGCTTTGGCGCGGTGGTGGCGTCTGCAGAGGGGGGCGAGGTTGTCGGGGTGGGTCTGGCCGGGTGGGCCGTGTTCGTCGTAGGGGTCGATGTGGTCGAGGTCGCAGCTGCGTGAGTCGTGTCCGCACCAGGGGAACACGCAGTGGGAGTCGCGCAGGATGACCTCTTCGCGCATCGATTCCGGTGGGTCGTGGGGGTCGACGGCGGTGTCGGCAGCGCGGTCGAGGACGGGGGTGATGGTGGCCCGGGAGTGCCCGACCCAGGCTCTGATCTTGGCCAGGGTCGCGGGCCCGAGCTTCTCCACGGTGCCGGTTGCAGCGTCTTCTGTGTCCAGGTCGCTGAGCTGGGCGTGGAGGTAGAGGTGCGTCTT
>JAOPYB010000034.1 GCA_025964835.1 Nocardioides sp.
AGTCCTACGTGCACCGGATCGGGCGCACCGGCCGCGCCGGCCGCAGCGGCGACGCGATCTCGTTCGTGACGCCCCGCGAGCGCTACCTGCTCAAGGCGATCGAGAAGGCCACCCGCCAGCCGCTGACCCAGATGCAGCTGCCGACGGTCGAGGACGTCAACAGCACCCGCCTGGCCCGCTTCGACGAGGCGATCTCCGAGGCGCTGACCCAGACCGCCAAGATCGACACGTTCCGCGACATCGTGTCGCACTACGTGCGCGAGAACGACGTGCCGGAGGCCGACGTCGCCGCCGCCCTCGCCGTCGTCATGCAGGGCGACACCCCCCTGCTGCTCGACCCGAAGGCCGACCGCCCGGTGCGCCAGGAGCGCGAGTACTCCGACACCTCCGGCGACCGTGGTCACAAGCCCCGCAAGGAGTTCAAGGACCGCGGCGAGCGCCCGGCGCGCAAGCCACGTGGCCGCACCGACGTCCCGATGGCGACGTACCGCATCGCGGTCGGCAAGCGGCACAAGGTCGAGCCCCGCCAGATCGTCGGCGCGATCGCGAACGAGGGCGGTCTCTCCCGCCAGGACTTCGGCCACATCGACATCCGCGGCGACCACTCGCTCGTCGAGCTGCCCGCGGACCTGCCCGGCGACGCCTGGTCGAAGCTCTCCGGCACCCGCATCTCCGGCAAGCTCATCGAGCTCACCGTCGACGGCGGTGGCGGCAGTGCCGGTGGCGGCGAGTCGGGTGCCCACGAGGAGCGGCGCAAGCCGCGCACCAAGCACCGCGACTGAGCCCGGAAGCCTCCCTCTGGTCTTTACCTCCGGACATCCCTAGTGTGACGCAGGCCACATGAGTGGCCATCGGGATCTCGGAGGCTCCAATGACCCACCCCACTCGTGGCCTGCGCCGGCTCGTCGCCCTCGCGGCGGCCGCGCTCGTGCTGCCGCTGCTGGCCTCGTCACCCGCCGCGGCCGCGGCTCCGTCGTACGTCGCCCTCGGCGACTCCTACTCGTCGGGCGTCGGCACCCGCAGCTACATCAGCGACGGCTCGTCGTGCCAGCGGTCGACGTACGCGTTCCCGAGCCTGATCGCCGCGGCCCGCGGCTACGCGCTGAACTTCCGGGCCTGCTCGGGCGCGAAGATTCCCGACGTCACGAACACCCAGCTGAGCGCGCTGAGCGCGAGCACGAAGTACGTCACGATCTCGGTCGGCGGCAACGACGCGGGCTTCGCCGACGTGCTGACCGAGTGCGCGCAGCCGGGCTGGATGAGCAACTGCGACGGGGCGATCAACACCGCCCAGGCGTACATCAACAACAAGCTGCCCGGTGCGCTCGCGACGCTCTACGCCTCGATCCGCAGCCGCGCCTCGGCCGCGAGGGTCGTCGTCGTCGGCTACCCGCGGGTCTTCATGGGTGAGGACTGCAACGCCGGCACCTGGTTCTCGCCGGCCGAGGAGACCCGGCTGAACGCGACGGCCAATCTGCTCAACGGCAAGCTCTCGAGCGCAGCGTCGGCCCGGGGCTTCGCGTTCGCCAACCCGACCAGCCGCTTCACCGGGCACGCGGTCTGCGACAGCACCGAGTGGCTCAACGGCCTCTCGAACCCGGTCAGCGAGAGCTACCACCCCAACCGGCTCGGGCACGCCTCCGGCTACACCCCCCTGGTCAGTCCGTTGCTGACCGGCGCGGCCGTCCGGCCCGACGCCGCGACGATGCGGACCGCCACCGCCAGCGGCGCAGTGCTGGCCGAGCAGCAGCGTGCGTACGCCGCTGCTGACGCCGGCATCCGCCCGCAGGAGTTCCGGGCACCCGACCTCACCAGTCACCGCGCCCGGGTCGCCGCGCGCCACGCCGGCATCCACCTCGAGCGGTGGCTGGCCCGACACTGAAGTGCGGGGTGGTCGGCGGCGGCTGGTAGCCGGCGCTGATAGGCGGCGCTGATAGGCGGCGCTGATAGAACGGGGGGCATGGGGCCTCGCCGCGCACTGACCACACTCGCCGCACTCGCCGCCGGTTCGCTCGTGGGCGCGCTGCTGACCGGCTGCGACTCGGCCGCGCAGCTGAGCGGGCCCGACCCCGCCGACACGGCCGCCGCGCTGGCGACCGCGTTGGCCTCGGGGTCGTTCGCCGAGGTGGGCTTCTCGGACGAGACGCCCGCGGCGGTCACCAAGGAGTACGACGCCACCGTCGAGGGGATGGGCGACGCCACGCCGACGGTGGTGGCCGGCGACGTCGACGAGTCCGGCGAGACCGCGACTGCGCCCCTGACCTGGACCTGGCCGGTCGCCGGTCAGGAGTGGACCTACGACACCGAGGCCACGCTGACCAGGGTCGACGACGAGTGGCAGGTCACCTGGGACCCGGCCGTCATCGAGCCGAGCCTCAACGAGGACGTGGTCCTCGACACCACCCCGATCGCCGCCGCCCGGGGTGCGATCATCGGCGCCGACGGCGTCAAGCTCGTGACCGAGCGCCCCGTCGTCCGCTACGGCATCGACCGCTCCCAGGTCGCCGCCCGCAAGGCGGGGGAGTCCGCGCGCCGGCTCGCTGCCCTCGTCGACATCGACGCCACCGCCTACGCCAAGCGGGTCGAGGCCGCGGGCGAGAAGGCCTTCGTCGAGGCGATCGTCTACCGGCGCGGCGACGCGCCCGCCGCGGTCGCGTCGTACGACGCCATCCCGGGCGCCGTCGCGCTCTCCGACGAGCTGCCGCTGGCGCCGACCCGCGAGTTCGCGGCGCCGATCCTCGGCAGCGTCGGTGAGGTGACGGCCGAGATGATCAAGGCCCACCCGGATCAGTACCGGATCGGCGACGAGGCCGGGCTGTCCGGGCTGCAGGCGCGCTACGACGACGAGCTCCAGGGAACCCCGGGGGCGGTCGTCAACGCGGCGGGGTCCGACGGCAAGGAGCGCGAGCTGTTCCGCGTCGACGCGGCGCCCGGCCGGCCGTTGCGGCTCACCCTCGACGTCGACCTCGAGGTGGCCGCCGAGCGGCTCCTGTCCGGGGTCGGGCCGGCCAGCGCGATCGTCGCGATCAAGCCGTCGACTGGCGCCGTCCTCGCCGCGGCGAACGGGCCCGGCAACAACGGCTACAACATGGCGACCTACGGGCAGCTCGCCCCCGGGTCGACGTTCAAGAGCGTGAGCAGCCTGGCGTTGCTGCGGGCCGGGCTCACGCCCGACACGGTGGTGCCGTGCACGTCGACGATCACCGTCGACGGGCGGAGCTTCAAGAACTACTCCGACTACCCGTCGTCCGGGATCGGCCGGATCCCGCTGCGCACCGCACTCGCCAACTCGTGCAACACCGCCTTCATCTCCCAGCGCCAGAAGGTCGGTGACAGCGGGCTCGTCGACGCGGCCGCCTCGCTCGGCCTCGGCGTCGACCACGACCTCGGCTTCCCGGCGTACTTCGGCAGCGTCGAGCCGCCCGCCTCGGAGACCGAGGCCGCGGCCGACATGATCGGCCAGGGCAAGGTCCTGGCCTCGCCGATGGCGATGGCGACCGTGATCGCGTCGATCCAGTCCGGCTCGCTCGTCGTGCCCCGGCTGCTCACGTCGGTCGACGTCGAGGCGCCCGACGCGGAGCCGCTGACCGGCGGCGAGGCCACGGCCCTCCGGGGGATGCTCCGCGGCGTCGTCACGTCCGGCAGCGGCCGCCTGCTCGCCGACGTGCCCGGCCCGCCGGTGGTCGCCAAGACCGGCACCGCCGAGTTCGAGAAGGACGGCAAGGTGCTCACCCACGCCTGGATGATCGCGGCCCAGGGTGACCTGGCTGTCGCCGTCTTCGTCGACCTCGGGGCGTCCGGCTCGGGCACCGCCGGTCCGATTCTCGAGGCGTTCCTGCGCGCTGCCGGCTGACGGGTCGCACCGACGCCCATTGGTCACGAACCGCAGCCGGGGGGACCGTTCTCCTGCGGTTGGGGACCAAACCGTGAGAGGTGCGTCCGGGCCGGCCCGTCACCGGTCCGCACCCGCATCCATTGGTCACGAACCGCAGCCGGGGCGACTGTTTTCCTGCGGTTGGGGACCAAACCGCGAGGCCCCCGGCCTCAGTGCCGACGGGGCTCGACGGCCCGGGCGACGTCGTCGGGCATCGGCTCGTAGTGCCCGAAGGTGCGGGTGAAGGTGCCCGAGCCGTGGGTCGCGGCGCGCAGGTCGACCGCGTAACGGACCAGCTCGGCCTGCGGCACCTCGGCGACGACCTGGGTCCGCTCCTCGCCGTCCTTGTCGGTGCCCAGGACCCGGGCCCGGCGGGCGGACAGGTCACCCATGACGACTCCGACCAGGTCGTCGGGGACGCTGATGGTGACCGCGTCGAACGGCTCCAGCATCGTGATGCCGGTCGTCGCGGCGGCCTCGCGGAGGGCGAGCGCACCGGCCACCTGGAAGGCCATGTCGGAGGAGTCGACGCTGTGCGACCTGCCGTCGGTGAGGGTCACCCGCAGGTCGACCACCGGGTAGCCGAGCCGGACCCCCCGCCCCATCTGGGCGCGCACCCCCTTCTCGACGCTGGGGACGAACTGCCGGGGTACGGCGCCGCCGACCACCTTGTCGACGAACTCGAGTCCCGAGCCCTCGGGCAGCGGCTCCACCTCGACGTCGCAGACCGCGAACTGGCCGTGCCCACCGGACTGCTTGACGTGCCGGCCGTGGCCCGTGGCGGTGCCGGCGAAGGTCTCGCGCAGGGAGACGGCGAACGGCACCTGGTCGACGTGCACGGCGTACCGCGAGGTGAGCCGCTCGAGGACGACCTCCGCGTGGGTCTCGCCCAGGCACCAGAGCACCAGCTGGTGGGTCTCCGGGTCGTTGACGATCCTCAGCGACGGGTCCTCGGCACCGAGCCGGGCGAGCGCCTGCGAGAGCTTGTCGTCGTCGACCTTGCTGTGTGCGGCGATCGCGACGGGCAGCAGCGGCTCGGGCATCGACCAGGGCCGCAGCACCCGTGGGTCATCGACCGAGGAGAGGGTGTCGCCGGTCTCGGCCCGGGTGAGCCGGGCGATGGCGCAGAGGTCGCCGGCGACGATCCGGGTCGCGGGCACCTGGGCGTGTCCGAAGGGGTGGGCGAGCGCCCCGACCCGTTCGTCCTCGTCGTGGTCGGCGTGCCCGGAGGCATCGCCGAAGAACGACGTGAAGTGGCCGGACACGTGCACCGTCTGGTCGGGCACGAGGGTGCCGGAGAACACGCGGACCAGGCTGAGCCGACCGACGTACGGGTCGCTGACCGTCTTCACGACCTCGGCGACCAGGGGACCGGCGGGGTCGCACGCGATGGCGCGGGCGGCAGCGCCGTTCGGCCTGAAGACGTCGGGGGTCCGGTGCTCGGACGGCGCGGGGAAGGCGCGGGTCGCGAGGTCGAGCAGCTCGGCGCAGCCCAGGCCGGTCGTCGAGCACACCGGGACGACCGGGAAGAAGGTGCCGCGCGCGACGGCGCGCTCGAGGTCGGGGAGGAGCGCGTCCTCGGCGATCTCCTCGCCGGCGACGTAGCGATCCATGAGCGTCTCGTCCTCGGACTCCTCGATCACGCCCTCGATGAGCTCGCCGCGCAGCGCCCGGATCTCGTCGCCGGAGCCGGGGTCTGGGGAGAGCAGCCCGGTGAGGGCGACCACGTCTCCGCCCCGGCGCACGGGCACGTAGAGCGGTACCACCTTGTCGCCGAACGCGGCCCGGGCCTGGCGCAGCACGCCGTCGTAGTCGGCCCGCGCCTGGTCGAGCCTGGTCACGACGACCGCGCGCGGCATCCCGACGTCGGCGCACTCGCGCCACAGCGTCCGGGTCGCGTGGTCCACGCCCTCGTTGGCGGCGATCACGAACAGGGCGCAGTCCGCGGCGCGCAGCCCGGCGCGCAGCTCCCCGACGAAGTCGGCGTACCCGGGGGTGTCGACCAGGTTGACCTTGACGCCGTCGTGGACCAGCGGCGCGACCGCGAGCGAGATCGAGCGCCCGTGGGCGTGCTCGGAGTCCTCGAAGTCGCAGACGGTGGACCCGTCGCGCACCGAGCCGGCACGGGTCACCGCGCCCGCGGCGGCGAGCAGCGCCTCGACCAGGGTGGTCTTGCCGGAGCCGGCGGGGCCCACCACCACCACGTTGCGGATCCGGTCCGGCGTGGCCGACTCCAGATCGTGTCCCGGCGCCCTCCGGGAGCTGCCCTTGTCGGCCATCGCGCCACCTCCAGGTCCGAGGCAACTCCTGTCGGCACCGACGCGCAAGAGGCAACGCTCAGAACCCACAGGTGCGGGGCACCGGCAAGTGCCGGAGCCCCGCACCTGGTGGTCGGCGGAGCCGGGTCGTGGGGACTCGCCGGGCTCCGACAGGGTGAACCCCTCGCTGCATGGGGTCAGCAAGGGGTTCATCGCCGACGACAAGGTGCTCCCTCCGAAGTCGACAACCGTAGAATCGCATAGCGCCACGCCGCCTGTCCCCGGTTTCCTGCAAAGCTTTGAGGTGCCAAGGTTGGGTCCATGAGCGCACTCGATCTCCTCGGTCCGGACCACCGCGGCCTCCTCATCGGCGGCACCTGGCGAGAGGCCGACGGCGACGAACGTTTCGACGTGCTGGACCCCGCCGACGGCTCGGTGATCACCGATGTCGCGGACGCCTCCGTCGGCGACGCCGCCGATGCCCTCGACGCGGCCGTCGCGGCGCAGGCCGACTGGGCCCGCACGGCCCCGCGGGACCGCGGCGAGATCCTGCGCCGAGCCTTCGAGCTGGTCACCGAGCGGGCCGATGCCTTCGCCCAGCTGATGAGCCTCGAGATGGGCAAGACCGTCGCCGAGGCGAAGGGCGAGGTCGGCTACGGCGCCGAGTTCTTCCGCTGGTACTCCGAGGAGGCGGTCCGGATCCACGGCCGGTGGATGCAGGCGCCCGCGGGCGGCAGCCGACTGCTCACGATCCGCAAGCCCGTCGGGCCCTGCCTGTTCATCACGCCCTGGAACTTCCCGCTGGCGATGGGCACCCGCAAGATCGGCCCGGCCGTCGCGGCCGGCTGCACGATGGTCGTGAAGCCCGCGGCCCAGACCCCGCTCACGATGCTGGCGCTCGCCGCGGTGCTCGCCGAGGCGGGGCTGCCCGACGGTGTGCTGAACGTCGTCACCACGACCCGCTCCGGGGAGGTCAGCAAGGCGCTCCAGGACGACGACCGGCTGCGCAAGGTCAGCTTCACCGGGTCGACCGGCGTGGGCAAGGTGATCGTGCGTCAGTCCGCCGACCAGCTCCAGCGGGTGAGCATGGAGCTCGGTGGCAACGCGCCGTTCGTGGTCTTCGAGGACGCCGACGTCGATGCCGCCGTCGACGGGGCGATGGTCGCCAAGATGCGCAACATGGGGGAGGCCTGCACGGCGGCCAACCGGTTCCTCGTGCACACCTCGGTGGCTGCGGAGTTCGCCGAGAAGCTGGGCCGGCGGATGGGTGCCCTCACCGTGGGTCGTGGCCAGGACGAGGGTGTCGACGTGGGGCCGCTCATCGACGAGAAGGCCGTCGAGACGGTCAGCCAGCTCGTCAACGATGCGGTCCACGACGGGGCCACGGTCGTCTGCGGGGGCCAGGTCCCCGACGGCGCCGGCTGGTTCTACCCGCCGACGGTGCTGCTCGACGTGCCGGCCGACGCCGCGATCAACGTCGAGGAGATCTTCGGTCCGGTCGCCCCGATCACCACCTTCGACACCGAGGAGGAGGCCATCGCCCGAGCGAACGACACGATCTACGGGCTGTCGTCGTACGTCTACACCCGCGACCTGGCCCGCACGATCCGGCTGGCTGAGGCGCTCGAGTTCGGCATGGTCGGGGTCAACACCGGCCTGGTGTCCAACCCCGCCGCCCCGTTCGGCGGCGTGAAGGCGAGCGGGTTCGGCCGCGAGGGTGGCTTCGAGGGCATCGAGGAGTACCTCGACACGACGTACGTCGCCCTGCCCGTCAGCTGACCGGTCGCGGGCTCAGGCCTTCGTCGACTGCCCGGGGACCACGCTGGCTGGCTGGTCCACGGGGACGGTGGGGCCGAGACCTGTCACGGCCCCCTCGACGGCCCGCTTGATCAGTGCCTCGAGGTCCAGGCCGGTCGTCGTCTTCAGCATCGACAGGGTCTGGACGACGTTGTCGGTGACCTGCCGGGGCAGCGCGCCCGCGCCATCCGTGGAGATGACGGTGAGCTGGTCGATGGCACCGATCGGCGCGGCCACCTCCTTGGCGATCTGGGGGAGGACCTCGATCAGCATCTGGAGCACTGCGGCGTCGTTGTAGTGGGCGAACGCCTCGGCGCGCTTGTCCATCGCCTCGGCCTCGGCCTGACCGACCGCAAGGACCGAGGCCGCCGTCGCCTCGCCCTCGGCCCGGGTCGCGTCGGCCTCGGCCGTACGCCGGGCCTTCTCGGCCTCACCGCGCTTGGCTCCCTCGATCGCCTCCGCCTCGGCGAGCGCGGCCCGGCGGGACTTCTCGGACTCACCGATCAATCGGGTCTCCTCCGCCTTCGCCTGGGCGTTGGCGATCGACGCGGCCTTGCGGGCCTCGGCGGCGGCGATCTCGGAGTTGCGGTTGGCCTCGGCCTCCTGCTCGACCTTGTAGCGCGCCGCATCTGCCGGCTTGCGGACCTCGGTCTCGAGCTGGCGCTCGGTCAGGGCCGCCTGCCGGACGGCGACCTTCTCCTGCTCGAGCAGGATCGCCTGGTCGCGATCTGCCTGGGCGAGTGGGCCGGCGGCAGCGGCGGTCGCGGAAGCGGCGTCCGTCTCGGCCTTGATCCCGGCCTGGCGGAGTGCGAGCGCGCGCTGGGCGACGGCGATCTCCTCCTCGGACTTGATGCGGGCCTGCTCGGCGGCCTGTCGGGCATTGGCCTCGGCGATCGCCGCCGCCTGCCCGATCCGGGCGGCCTCGGGTCGGCCCAGGTCGGCCAGGTAGTTGCCGTCGTCGGTGACGTCCTGGATCTGGAAGGTGTCGAGGATGAGCCCCTGGCCGGTGAGGGAGTTCTCGGACTCGTCGGCAACCCGCTGGGCGAAGGCCGCCCGGTCGCGGATGATCTGCTCGACGGTCAGCCCGCCCACGATCGAGCGGAGCGCCCCGGCGAGGACCTCCTGGGTGAAGGGCTCGACCTCGTCCTGCTGGCTGAGGAAGCGTTGGGCGGCGAGCCGGATCTGGTCGGCGTTGCCGCCGACCTTGACGATGGCGACGCCCTCCACATTGAGCTTGATCCCCTGTCCCGAGACGGCGCCACGGATCTGGACCGAGATGCGACGGCTGGACAGGTCGAGGGTCGCGAGCTTCTGGACGAACGGGATGACGAAGGTGCCACCGCCGAGGATGACCTTCTGGCCGGAGAGGTCGGTGGTCAAGGCTCCCGTCTCCGGGTTGCGTACGGCCTGACCCTTGCGGCCCGTGACGACGTAGGCCTCGTTGGGCCCGGCCACCTTGTAGCGGCTGGTGACGAGCAGCACGAGGAGCACCAGCAGGACGACGAACCCGACGATCGGGTAGAGCAGGGAGTCGAACACGACGGAACCTTTCCGAGAAGGGACGGCAGTCAGGGGAGCTCGAGGTCGTTCCACACGGGGGCCACGGTCACGGCCGTCGGTGAGAGGACGCCGGTGACGTGCACCTCGGTGCCGGACACGAGCGGCCGGTCCGCGCGGGCGTTCAGGCGCAGCACGTGGCCCCCGAGCTGCACCCGGACCGTTCCGAAGCCGTCGGCGGGGATCCCCGTGACGACGGTGGCGCCGCGACCGAGGGTGTCCTCGGTGCTGGGAGGGTCGTCGCTGGCGCTGCCGCGCAGCAGCCGGGTCAACCAGGAGGCGAACCACCCGAAAGCTCCGCCGGCGACCACACCGACGGGCAGCGTCACGAGCGCGGGAGCGCCCACGCCCTGGGCCAGGGCGCAGCCGAAGCCGAACGCCGAGACGAACCCGCCGATGACGGCGCTCGAGAACCAGTCGGACGAGAGCACGTCGCCCAGGCCACCGACCATCCCGTCGAAGAGGTCACCGAAGAGGAGCGAGACGGCCAGCAACGCGAGTCCGGCGATGCCGATCGCGAGAAATGTCGTCACCTTTGCCCCCGGACCTCGTCGGACCTCCCCCGACGGAGTCCGCGCAGCCACACCCTAGGCGACAAGACGGCCGCGGGCTCAGGCCCCGGCGCTCCGGGCCAGGTCGGACAACCAGCGGTCCCAGCCCCGGTCGAGGCGGTCCCGGCCGTGCACCGGCCGCTGGTCGGAGACCCACCAGCCGAAGACGTCGTGGCCCTCGGGGACGGAGTGCCACAGCTGGAGCCAGACTGGGAGCTCGGTGACGCGCACCGCGTCCAGCGCGGCGCGGGCCAGCAGCCGGACGTCCTCGCCGTAGCGGGCGATCGTCACCTGGTGGGCATCGACGGGTGCGCCGGGCAGGTCCACCTGGAGGTTGAGCAGCAGGTGCCGGCGACGGCTCTCGAGGCGCCACGAGGTCGCGGCGACGGGCAGCTGGGCGGAGCCGACGGTGCGCTGTACCCGCTGCATGAGGTCCACGTCGGTCGCGGTCATCCGCCCGGACACCAGCAGGTTGTCGTCGCCGGACGTGAAGCTCCACGTCGTGTCGGAGAAGCCGTAGCCGATCCGCCCCACCTCGGTGACGTCGTGTACGACCGCGCTGCCCGAGTCGACGGAGATCGTCTCGTTGCCGGCCTGGAACGAGTAGGTCACCGGCCCCAGCACCGCCTCGGTGACGGCCCTCCAGTTCGCGAGCACGGTCTTCTCGTCGGGGCTCCCGTGGAAGCCGTCGTCGACGACGAGGACGTCGTGCTCGCCGTCCCCGGGCACCAGGTCGAGCCGGTAGCTGGGGTACTTCTCCTGACGTGCGGCCCGGGCCACGTCGCCGACCAGGAGGGCGAGGTCGGCGGGCTGCAGGGTCGGGTCGAACGTCACCTTGATGCGTGCGCCCCGGGTCGCCGAGGGCGCGGACACGTCGGCCGTCAGCACGCCGTCGACGCGCCCCAGCCGCGTCTGCACGCTGTGGGCCTGGTCGACCGTGCCGGAGCAACCCGTCACCGATCCCAGCACGACGGCAGCCAGCAGCCCCGCCGTGGCCCCCCGCCACCTGCTCATCCGAGAATCGTCCCTCATCGCGGCCGCGGGCGCGGGTGAATGGGACAGGCGGGTGCTCCGGCAGGATGTCGGCGTGGAGCTCTACACGGACGTGGCCGGGCAGTACGCCGACTTCGCGACGTACGCGCGCGGCGACTCGCCCTGCTTCGAGGAGTGGGCAGCGGCCGTGGCGGGCGATTCCGAGGTGCTGGCCTGGGTGTCCTCCCTGCCGCCGGTCAAGCAGCAGCCGAACCTGGTCTTCGCCGCGGCGCGCTGGCACGGCGTGCCGGCCGCGGCGCCGTACGACGCCCTGCGGGCCGCACTGCTCGGCGACGACGGCGCGATCCGCGCCACGATCCTCGAGCGGGCGACCCAGACCAACGAGGTCGGCCGGCTGGCGACGCTCGTGCCCGCCTTCACCCTGCTCGCCGACGGGCGCCCGGTGTCACTGCTGGAGGTCGGCGCGAGCGCCGGGCTGTGCCTCTACCCGGACCGCTACGCCTACGCGTGGACGACGGGGAGCGGGGTGCGCACCGCGGGCGCGGGACCGGTGCTGAGGTGCGAGGTCACCGGGCCGGCGCCGCTGCCGGACCGGCTGCCCGAGGTCGCCTGGCGGGGCGGCATCGACCTCAACCCGCTCGACGTCACCGACGACGACGCGATGGGCTGGCTGACGACGCTGGTCTGGCCCGAGCACGACGACCGGCGGGCGCGTCTCGTCGACGCGATCGAGGTCGCCCGGTCGGACCCGCCCGTGCTCGTGCGCGGCGACCTCCTCGACGAGCTGCCGTCGCTGGTCGAACGCGCCGGGCGGCACGGGCCCGTCGTCGTGTTCCACAGTGCGGTCATCGCCTACCTCGAGGACAACGACCGGCAGCGCTTCTCCTCGATGATGCGCGACCTGGTGGCGGCGGACCGCTGCCACTGGGTGAGCAACGAGGGCCCGCGGGTGCTGCCCGACGTCACCGCCACCGCACCGGGCGAGGTCCCGTCGGGAAAGTTCGTGCTGGGCATCGACGGGCGGGCCGTCGCCTGGACGCACGGGCACGGCCGGTCGATCGCCTGGCTGGGCTGAGTCCGGGACGTCCGGGGCGGTCAGCCCGCGACGCCCAGGGTGTGCGAGAGCCGGGTGCGTGAGCGGATGCCGAGCTTGCGGTAGACGTGGGACAGGTGCCACTCGACGGCCTTGACCGTGACGAAGAGCTCCTCGGCGATCTGGCGGTTGGTGAGCCCCCCGGCCGCGAGCCGGGCGACCCGGCGCTCCGACGCCGTCAGCGCCGCCAGCGCCTCGGACTCGACCCGGAGCGGCGACTCGCCGAGCAGGTCGAGCAGCCGACGGACCCGGGACTGCAGCGGCCACAGCTCCTGGCGCCCGGCGTACTCCTCGGCGTTGCGCAGCAGCGCCAGCGCCTCCGCGCGGGCCGGGGCGTCACCCGCCAGGAGCAGCAGCCCGGCGAGGTCGGTGTCGATCTGGGCGGCCAGGCGGCCGGCGCCCGCCTCGGACAGGGCCGCGCGGGCCCGGCGCAGCAGGGCGACCCGGTCGCCGCCGGCGTCGGTGGTGGCGAGGGTGCGCAACGCGAGCGCACTGGCGTACGGCGACCCACCCGCCAGCGCGAGCTGGTCGCGGGCGAGCGCGGCGGCCTCGGGGCGTCGGCGGAGCCGGACCGCGGCCAGGGCCGCGCCGGCCCGCCACGGGACCAGGTCGGCGTACCCGATGTCCGCGGCGATCCGCTGACCCGCGGTGGTGAAGTGGTAGGCAGCCAGGTCCGGCTCGTTGAGCGCCGAGGCGAGCTCGCCGCGCGCGTGGTGCGCGATGGCGCCGGGCGCTCCGGGCAGCTCGAGGTACGGCGCGAGCTCCTCGCTGAGCGCGAGCGCGTCGCCGAGGTCGCCACGGGCCAGGCGGCAGTCGATGCTGGTCGCGAGCAGGAGCACCGCGTCGGTGCTGTCCGGGTCGATCTCCCCCGACAACCGGATGGTGGCAAGCGCGGCGAGGGCCGCGTTCACCTGACCGAGCCGGGCCTGCTCCCAGGCGCGGGCCAGCCCGGAGTGGAGGAGTGCTCGGGGCCGAGGTGTCGAGCGCGGAACGATGTCGCCGGGCGGGGCCGGGGGGAGGTCCGCCACCTCGGATGCCTGCATGGCCGCAAGACTAGGAAGCCACGCCCGGGCCCGTGTCCCGATTGCCCCGAACTCGTCCGGGTGGACCAGTCAGGTGACGACCCAGGAATGCCAGCAGACGGGCGTCGTACGGCGCGTCCGCGGCGGTCGGTCGGGGCCGCGCGAACCGGACCCCGCGGTCGGTCGGGTCGACGAGCCGACCGGCGACGGGGAGCAGGGCGCGAGCGAGGTCCTCGGGGATCCGGGCCCCGTGTCCGGTGGCCTGACCGACGTCCCAGCCGTGCACGGTGATCTCCAGCGCGGCCGCGGCGACGAGCACCGGGCTGGCCAGCTCGAGGTCACCGACCGCCACCGCGGCCGGCTCGGCCCGGCTCCAGGCACCGAGGAGGGCGCAGGCCTTCTCGTGCAGCACACCGACCCGCGTCGACGCGGGTCGCGGCCCGGACACCCCGATGACGCCGCTCGCCGCCTCGGTGAACGCGTCCAGGGCGTCCTCCATGTGGCGCAGCAGGTCCTCGAGCGACCAGCCCGCGCACGGCGTGGAATGGTCGAGCTGGCGATCCGTGACGTCGGCGAGCACGACGCGGGTGTACCCGAGGGCCCGGTCGAGGAGTTCGACGGCACGGTCGAGCGCGGTGGTCACCGCGAGGCCGGGACGACTCCGCCGACGTCCGGCACGTGGTCGGCCGGCAGTTGGTCCGGCAGTCCGAAGGTCGCGAAGAGGGAGACGTCGAAGAAGGCGCTCACGTGCCGCACGCGGTGGCCGTCGAGCTCGAGGACCTGGAGCTGGAACGGCACGAAGTCGCCCTGCTCGGTGCGCATGTAGAGCCCGAACGCCGGCTGGCCGTTGGCCTGCGTGGGCAGCATCGGCATGTCGTTCGAACCGCCCGGGCACTCGGTGCCGATCAACCAGCCGATGGCCTCGGAGCCGCGGAACCAGCTGGTGAACGGCGGCATCTCCCACGTGGCCTCGGCGGTCAGCAGGCTGACGATGGTGTCGATGTCCTTCTCCCAGAACGCCTCGACGTAGCGGTCGAGCAGCGCACGCTGGCCAGGGGTCAGGTCCGGCCGGACGCTCTCCTCGCTGAGACCGCGGTCGGCGAGCTGGGCGTGGGCGCGCTGGAGGGCGGAGTTGACCGCAGCAGCGGTGGTGTCGAGTGCCTCCGCGACCTCCGCGGCCGACCAGCGCAGCACGTCGCGCAGGATCAGGACGGCGCGCTGCCGCGCGGGCAGGTGCTGGAGCGCGGCGATGAACGCGAGCCGGATCGAGTCGCGCTCCTCGACCACGACCGATGCGTCCGGAACCGGCTCGAGCCACGCGATCTCGTGGTCGGTCTCGAGCGCGTCGCCGGCCATCGCATCGGGCGTGCCGAGCCCGGCCGGGAGCGGGCGGCGGGGCCGGCCCTCGAGGTTGGTCAGGCACACGTTGGTGGCGAT
>JAOPYB010000236.1 GCA_025964835.1 Nocardioides sp.
TCCTCGGCTTCAGCCTGGTCAAGCACCTGCGCCGGGCCCAGGCCGCGCAGGACGCCGGCGCCTTCGACGGGCCGGGCGACGACCCGGACCAGCACCCGAACACCCACACCCCTGGTTAAGCAAACCGTGAGGTGGGCGTTGACCGGGCGGTGACGCGGCCCGATCATCGCCGGATGCCAGGTCTCCTGGGCGTGTGCATGGTGGTCGTGGTGCTCTTCTGCCTGACCCGCTCGCTCGTCCCCTCGCTCCGTCCGCCGGGCCACCGGCTCGGTCTCGATGCCTGGCACGTCGTCATGGGCACGGCCATGACCGCGATGCTGCTGACCCCGCTCTCGCGGACCAGCTCCGTGGTGGCCCTGGCCCTCTTCGTCGGAGGCCTCGGCGCGTCCACGTTCCAGGCGGTCACCCGCCCGGGCGCGCGGGCGGCCTACCTCCGGGTCGGCGTGGGCTGCGTCGCCATGGTCGCGATGCTGATGCCTGCGGCCACCGCCGCGGCGGCCCCGGTGGCCGGCCACGCCGGAATGCACACCGTGCACGCCGGCGCCCACCACATGAGCGCGTCGGGCGCCTCGAGCGAGTCGGCCGGGCTGGTGCCACCCACGGTGCTGGTCGCCGCGCTCGCCGCGCTGCTCGCGGTGCTCCTGGTGGCCCGGCTCTTCGGCGTCGTCCGCCCCGGCGCCGGTGTCCGAGGCCGGCTGGACGCCTGTTGCGACGTCGCGATGGCGGCCGCGATGGGCTACATGCTGCTGCTCATGGTGTGACCCGGCCACGCGACCTAACGATCTGCTTAGCCGGGCGTTGACGCGCCCGGACGGCGGGTCGAGAGTGCTGCCACCGACGTCCACGGAGGTCTCACCATGCAGGTCCCAGCGCCGTTCGAGTACGAGCGAGCCACCAGTGTCGAGCACGCCATCGGACTCCTGGAGCGTCTCGGCAGCGAGGCCCGGTTGATCGCCGGCGGTCACAGCCTGCTCCCGATGATGAAGCTCCGGCTGGCCAACCTCGAGTACGTCATCGACATCAACGACCTCCACGACACGCTCGGCTACGTGAAGGTCGGCACCGAGGAGGTCCGCATCGGCGCGTTGACCCGGCACCGCGAGCTGCTGGAGTCGCCCGAGCTCGCCGCGCTGTTCCCGATCTTCGCCGACGCCGAGCAGGTCATCGCCGACCCGGTGGTCCGCAATCGCGGCACCATCGGCGGCTCGCTCTGCCAGGCCGACCCGTCCGAGGACCTGACGGCCGTCTGCACGACGCTCGACGCGAGCTGCGTCATTCGCGGCAGGGGCGGGGAGCGGGTCGTGTCGATGACGGACTTCCACCGCGGTCCCTACGAGACGGCGGTCGAGCACGACGAGATGCTCACCGAGATCCGGATCCCGGTGCGACCCAACGGGTCGAGCGCCTACGCCAAGGTCGAGCGGCGTGCCGGGGACTGGGCAGTCACCTCGGCCGGCGCGGCCGTCTGGATGGAGGGTGGGGCGATCACCGACGCGCGCGTCGGCCTGGCCGCGGTCGGACCCAACACGAGCGGCATCCCGGCCATCTCGGAGGCCTTGCGCGGCCAGGCCCCGTCGGAGGAGCTCTTCGCGCGCGCCGGCGCGATCGCCGCCGAGAGCTGTACGCCGGCCACGGACAACCGCGGCACGGCGGACTACAAGCGCCATCTCGCCGACGAGCTGACCCGCCGAACCCTGCGTCGCTCGGTCGAGCGCATCGAGGCGGGCATCGCCGGAGACCAAGGGAGGAACGGCTGACATGCAGGTGACGATGAGCGTGAACGGCGAGTCGGTGACGCGCGAGATCGAGGGGCGGATGCTGCTGGTGCACTTCCTCCGCGACGACCTCGGCCTGACCGGCACCCACTGGGGCTGCGACACCAGCAACTGCGGCACCTGCGTCGCGTGGCTGGACGGCGAACCGGTGAAGACCTGCACCGTGCTGGCGGCGATGGCCGGCGGCCACGAGGTCCGCACCGTGGAGGGGCTCGAGACGGACGGCGTCCTCGACCCCGTGCAGGAGGGCTTCATGCGCTGCCACGGCCTGCAGTGCGGCTTCTGCACGCCGGGGATGCTGATGACCGCGCGGGCGCTTCTCGACCGGGACCCGGATCCGAGCGAGCAGACCATCCGCGAGGCGATCTCCGGGCAGATCTGCCGCTGCACCGGCTACACCACGATCGTGCGCTCCGTCCAGTGGGCCGCAGCCCACCCGGGAGCGGCCGCCGAGACCGAGTCCGCAGGGAGCCCCTCATGACCATCGCCGCCGACCAGGAGGACCTGGAGCACGCCGACAACGACCAGACGCCGATCGGCCATGGCCGGATGCTCCGCAAGGAGGACCCGCGCTTCATCCGCGGCATGGGCAGGTACGTCGACGACATCCAGCTGCCGGGGATGCTGCACCTCGCGATCCTGCGCTCCCCCGTCGCGCACGCCAACATCGTGAGCATCGACACCAGCGCCGCCCTGGCCCATCCGAGGGTGAAGGCCGTCATCACCGGCGCCGACCTCGCGGCCCAGGGGCTCGCGTGGATGCCCACGCTCTCCAACGACGTCCAGGCCGTGCTCGCCACCGACAAGGTCCGCTTCCAGGGCCAGGAGGTGGCGTTCGTGGTGGCCGAGGACCGCTACTCCGCGCGCGACGCGCTCGAGCTGATCGACGTCG
>JAOPYB010000244.1 GCA_025964835.1 Nocardioides sp.
AGCTCAACGGATAGAGCATCTGACTACGGATCAGAAGGTTTGGGGTTCGAATCCCTACAGGCGCGCAGTGTGATCTCTCAGGAGATCCCGGACAGACCGGACCCACGACTGGGTCCGGTTTTGTCATGTGTGGCGTCGGCCGGGTGGTGGGCCGGGAGGTCTTCCTGTGCCTTGGTAGTCCTTGTCGGGGTCGATGGTCAGTTCGCGGAGAAGCTCTCCGGTGGTGGCGTCGACGATGCGGACTTCGAGGTCCTGGACGAGCAGGAGAACGTGGGTTCGGGCGTGGGTTCGGCCTACGCCGATGTGGTGCATGCGCCCGTTGACGCGCAGGGTCACGCAGCCGGACTCGTCGAGCCGGTCGGTGCGGACCCGCTGGTGAGAGTCGGTCGTGCGAGGAGCTGACGGGGTGGCTTTGGGTCGGGCCGCGTATGCCGTGGCCGGGGTGGCCCGCTGGGGCAGTGAGCGGTGCGGGCGGCGGTGGTTGTACTCGGCTGCCGTCCGGGAGGTACACGCTGGTCCGGGTCGAGCTGTTCCCCTTCGCGCAGCCCTTCCGCAAGGGCCCGCGTCTCCGCATCACCGTGGACGCCCCGGGCGGTGCGCGACCGCTGTGGGCCTTCGACACCATCGCCCACGGCGAGCGGGTTTTGATCGCCACCGACGAGGCGCATCGCTCGCGCCTGGTGCTGCCGGTCGTGGCCGGCGTGCGGGTGCCCGGTCCGCTCCGCACTGCTCGTCGTTGCGCAGCCAGCCGTGCCGGACGTACACCGGGAGCTGACCGCCCCGGCAGCCCGGTCAGGTCGGCAGCCGCTCGCCGCGCTCGGCCGTCAGCGTCGCCGGTGCGCTGAGCCGCCACGCCTCGAAGGTCAGCTCCGCCAGCTCGTCGCGCTCGACGCCCTCGAGCCTGACGACCACCCAGCCGAACCCGCCCGCGGTGAACTGCACCTCGAAGACGTCGGGCCGCTCGGCCACCAGCGCCAGCTGCTCGGCCAGCGTCTGCTTCAGGCCGACCGTCCGGGTCGGCTCCCAGAGGTAGCCGAAGGTGCGCGACCCGACCTCGAGCTTCGTGTAGCGGCCACGATCGGAGCGCCGGACCCCGGGCAGCTGGTCCACCAGCTCGAGGAGGTCGGCGATCCGGGTCGGCACGGCACCATGATCCCGCCTGCCCCCCGTGGCCCGCCAGCGCGGTCAGGTCGCGAGGACCTCGTGCGCATCGACCAGCGAGGGGCCGTACCAGGTGAGCAGCCGGCCACTGACGAGCCGCGTGGGCGTGCGGCCGAACGCCTCAGGGCCGTCGTCCGCGGTGAAGACGTAGGGCTCGTCGGGTAGCAGCACCACGTCGGCACCGGCCCCGTCGATCTCGTCCAGCTCGACCTTCGGGTAACGGCCCTCGTGAGCGGCGAAGACGTTCTCCCAGCCGAGCCGCCGGGCCAGGTCGCTGGTGAAGGTGGCACCGCCGACCACCATCCACGGGTCGCGCCAGATCGGGATGGCGACCCGGGCGCGGACCGGTGGGAGCGGCCCGCACCAGCGGGCCTGCACGTCGGCGAGCCACTCGGGTCGCTCCCAGCCGAGCACGTCGTCGAAGAGCTCGACGTACGTCGCGACCGCCTGGGGCACGGTCTCGATCTCGGTGACGTGCACGGCGATCCCGCTGTCGCGGAGCCGGCGTACGTCGAGCTCCCGGTTCTCCTCCTTGTTCGCGATGACGAGGTCGGGGGAGAGCGCCCGGATGGCGGCCAGGTCGGGGTTCTTGGTGCCCCGGACCCGGGTGACGTCGAGGCCGGCCGGGTGGGTGCACCAGTCGGTCGCGCCGACCAGCGCCCCGGGCCGGACGCCCGCGAGCGCCTCGGTGATCGACGGGACGAGGGACACCACCCGCCGGGCTTCACCCATCAGACGTTGCGGCGGTACTGCCCGCCGACCTCGAAGAACGCCTCGGTGACCTGGCCGAGCGAGCAGACCCGGGCGGCATCCATGAGGACCGCGAAGACGTTCTCGTCGGTGATCGCGGCCTCCTTGAGGCGGGCGATGGCGGCGGCCGCCTCCTCGGAGTGCGCCTCCTGGAAGGCGCGCACCCGCGAGAGCTGCGACTCCTTCTCGGCCTCGGTGGCGCGCGCGAGCTCGACGTGGGCAGGGGTGCCGCTCTGCCCACCATTGGCCGAGTCGGGCTTGCGGAACGTGTTGACGCCGATGATCGGCAGCGAGCCGTCGTGCTTGCGGTGCTCGTAGAGCATCGACTCGTCCTGGATGCGCCCGCGCTGGTAGCCGGTCTCCATCGCGCCGAGAACACCCCCGCGCTCGTTGATCGCGTCGAACTCCGCCAGCACGGCCTTCTCGACCAGGTCGGTGAGCTCGTCGATGATGAACGATCCCTGGAGCGGGTTCTCGTTCATCGCCAGCCCCCACTCGCGGTTGATGATCATCTGGATCGCCAGGGCCCGGCGCACCGACTCCTCGCCGGGAGTCGTGACGGCCTCGTCGTAGGCGTTGGTGTGCAGCGAGTTGGCGTTGTCGTAGATCGCGATCAGGGCCTGCAGCGTGGTGCGGATGTCGTTGAAGTCCATCTCCTGCGCGTGCAGGGACCGCCCGGACGTCTGCACGTGGTACTTCAGCTTCTGGCTTCGGTCGTTCGCGCCGTACTTCTCCTTCATCGCGACCGCCCAGATCCGGCGGGCGACGCGGCCGATGACGGAGTACTCGGGGTCCATGCCGTTGGAGAAGAAGAAGGACAGGTTGGGCGCGAAGTCGTCGATGTCCATGCCGCGGGCGAGGTAGGCCTCGACGTAGGTGAACCCGTTGGCGAGCGTGAACGCGAGCTGGCTGATGGGGTTCGCCCCGGCCTCGGCGATGTGGTAGCCCGAGATCGAGACGGAGTAGAAGTTGCGCATCCGCTGCT
>JAOPYB010000264.1 GCA_025964835.1 Nocardioides sp.
CGATCGAGTCCCCGTGGCCCGAGCCGTTCGGCACCCGCTCGCAGATGGCCAGCAGCTTGACCGTGCAGCCGATCTCCGCGGCCCGGGCCACGTCGGTCGCCGAGACCGCCGAGATGCCCTCGCGGTAGACGTCGGAGGCACGGACCGGGGAGTGGAAGGCCAGCGAGGCGAGGATCGCGGCCTTGGCGGCGGCGTCGAACCCGTCCACGTCCGCGGTGGGGTCGGCCTCGGCGTAGCCGGCCTCGGTCGCCTCGGCCAGCGCCTCGCCGAACCCGGCGCCGGTCTCGGCCATCGAGGAGAGGATGTAGTTCGTCGTCCCGTTGACGATGCCCACGACGCGGCGCAGCTGGTCACCGGCCAGGGATTCGCGCAGCGGCCGCAGCAGCGGGATGGCCCCGGCGACAGCGGCCTCGTAGTAGAGGTCGACCCCGGCGGCCGCGGCCGCCGCGTGCAGGGCGACTCCCTCGTCGGCCAGCAGCGCCTTGTTCGCGCTGACCACCGACTTGCCCGCGGCCATGGCCGCCAGCAGCAGCGTGCGGGCCGGCTCGATGCCACCGATCACCTCGACGACCAGGTCGACGTCGGGGCGGGTCACCAGCGCCTCGGCGTCGGTGGTGAGCAGCTCGGCGGGCACACCCGGGTGCCGGTCAGGCCGGCGGACGGCCACCCCGGCCACCTCCACCGGGCGTCCGATCCGGGCCGTGAGGTCGGCGGCCTGGTCGGTCAGCAGCCGCAGTACGGCGCTGCCGACGGTGCCGCAGCCCAGCAGCGCGACCCGCAGCGGCGTGCTCGACGGGCCCGTCACGCCGGCACCCCCAGCTTCGGCGCGGGGGCGGGTTGCGAGGGCGCCGGGGCAGGCGGGGGCACGTCGGCGAGGACGGCGTCGAGGGCGAACACGTCCGACAGTGTCTGCCGCCGCACCAACTCGGTGGCAACGCCGTCCCGCACCGCGACCACCGGAGGCTTGAGCAGGTAGTTGTAGTTGCTCGCCATCGACCAGCAGTAGGCGCCGGTGGCGGCCACCGCCAGCAGGTCGCCAGGCTGCACGTCCGAGGGCAGCCACAGGTCGCGGACCAGCACGTCCCCGCTCTCGCAGTGCTTGCCCACGACCCGGCAGAGCGCGGGTGGGGCGTCGGAGCTGCGGTTGGCCAGCACGCAGGTGTAGCTGGCGTCGTAGAGGGCGGTGCGGATGTTGTCGCTCATCCCGCCGTCGACCGACACGTAGTTGCGCACCAGCGGCGCACCCGGGGCGCCACCGGCGCCGAGCCGGACCGGCTTGATCGTGCCGATCTCGTAGAGGGTCACCGTGCCCGGCCCGGCGATCGCCCGGCCCGGCTCGACGGCCAGCCGCGGCACCGGCAGGCCGAGGGCCGCACACTCGGCCGCGACGACCGAGCGCAGCTTGGCCGCGACGTCCTCGGGGCTGACCGGGTCGTCCTCGGCGAGGTAGGCGATGCCGAAGCCGCCACCGAGGTTCAGCTCGCCGAGCAGCTCGCCGGTGGCCTGGTGGATCTGACCGAGCAGCCCGACCACCCGGTGCGCCGCGGCCTCGAACCCGGCGGTGTCGAAGATCTGCGAGCCGATGTGGCTGTGCAGTCCGGCCAGGTGGAGCGCCGGCTCCCGGATCACCCGCACCGCGGCGGTCAGCGCGTCGCCGGTGGCCAGCGAGAAGCCGAACTTCTGGTCCTCGTGCGCGGTGGCGATGAACTCGTGCGTGTGCGCCTCGATGCCGACGGTGGCGCGGATCAGCACCGGCACCGGCGATCCCCCGGCGGTCACGCGGGCCGCGGCGAGCGGAACCAGCCGGTCGATCTCGTCGAAGGAGTCGACGACGATGTGCCCGATCCCGGCGTCGACGGCCAGCTGCAGCTCGACCAGCGACTTGTTGTTGCCGTGCAGGGCGATCCGCTCGGGCGGGAAGCCGGTCGCAAGGGCCAGCGAGAGCTCGTTGCCGCTGCAGGCGTCGAGGTGCAGGCCGTCGTCGGCGATCCACCGCGCCACCTGTCCGCACAGGAACGCCTTGGACGCGTAGTGCACGTCGGCGCCGTCGAAGGCCGTGGCGAAGTCGGCGGCCCGGCCGCGGAAGTCACCCTCGTCGAGCACGAACAGCGGGGTGCCGTGTTCCCGCGCGAGCTCGGTGACCGGCCGGCCGCCGAGGACCAGCTCGCCGTCCACCCGCTGCGCCGAGCGCGGCCAGACCTGCCCGTCCAGGGCGCCCAGGTCGGTCGGCGGAGCTCCGGCCGCCGTGGGCTGGGAGATGTTCCCGTGCAGCGGACCGGCCGGGTGCGCTCTCACATCCGCTCCGGGGCCTGCACGCCGAGCACCGCGAGACCGTTGCGCAGGACCGTGGCTGTCGCGGCGCACACCCACAGCCGGGCGGTGGTGAGCGACGTCGGCAGCTCGTCGCCCCGCGGCAGCACGCGGCAGGAGTCGTAGAAGCGGTGGTAGGTGCCGGCCAGCTCCTCGAGGGAGCGGGCCACCCGGTGCGGCGCGCGCAGCTCGGCCGCGCTCGCCAGCACGCGGGGGAACTCCCCGATGACCCGCAGCAGGTCGGTCTCCCGCTCGTGCGCGAGCTGCGCGACGTCGACGTCCTCCGGCTCGCCGAGCGCGAGGCCGAGATCCGCGGCGTTCCGCAGCACCGAGGCGATCCGGGCGTGCGCGTACTGGACGTAGAAGACCGGGTTGTCGTTGGTCTGCCGGCTCCACAGGTCGAGGTCGAGGTCGATCTGCTGGTCGATGGAGGCCCGCGCGAGGGCGTAGCGCGCCGCGTCGGCGCCGATCGCGTCCACCAGGTCGCCCAGGTTGACGACGTTGCCCGCACGCTTGCTCATCCGCACCGGCTGGCCCTCGCGCACGAGGTTGACCAGCTGGCCGATGAGGATCTCGAGGTTCTCATCCGGGTCGTCGCCCATCGCCGCGACCAGCGCCTTGTACCGGCCGACGTAGCCGGTGTGGTCGGCGCCGAGCATGATCACGACCTTGCCGAAGCCGCGCTCCCGCTTGTTCAGGTAGTAGGCGCAGTCGGCGGCGAAGTAGGTGGGCTCGCCGTCGCCCTTGACGAGCACGCGGTCCTTGTCGTCGCCGAAGTCCGTCGTCCGCAGCCAGACGGCGCCGTCGGTCTCGTACACGTGGCCCTGCTCCCGGAGCCGGGCGATCGCCTTCTCCAGCGCGCCGGTCTCGTGCAGGGTGCGCTCGCTGAAGTACACGTCGAAGGCGACGCCGAAGTCGGCCAGGGAGGTGCGGATCTCCACCCACATGAGCTCGACGCCGCGCGCCCGGAACACCGCGAGCTGTTCGTCGTCGCCGCGGTCGAGGACGTCCGGCTCGGCGGCGACCACCTGGGCGGCGATGTCGTCGATGTAGGCGCCGGCGTACCCGTCCTCGGGCACCGGACGGCCCTGCGCCGCGGCCTGCAGGCTGCGTGCGAACCGGTCGATCTGGGAGCCCGCGTCGTTGAAGTAGTACTCGCGGGTGACCGCCGCGCCGCTCGCCTCCAACAGCCGGCCGAGCGCGTCACCGACGGCGGCCCACCGGACGGCGCCGATGTGCACCGGGCCGGTGGGGTTGGCGGAGACGAACTCGAGGTTCAGCTGCTGCCCGGCGAGCACGTCCGTGCGGCCGTATCCGGGGCCGGCCGTGACCGCCTGGACGGCGAGCTGTCCGAGCACGCCCTGGGCGAGGGTGATGTTGAGGAAGCCGGGGCCGGCGACGTCGACGGCGGCGATGCCCGGCTGCGCACGCAGCTCGGCGGCGAGCAGCTCGGCCACCTCTCGCGGCGGCCGGCCGGCCGGCTTGGCCAGCCGCATGGCCGCGTTGGTCGCGTAGTCGCCGTGCTCGGGATTCTTCGGGCGGTCGATGACCACCTCGGCCGGGACGTCGACGGGCAGCTCACCTCGCCCGGCGACCGCCGCGACGGCGGTCCGGACGACATCCTGCAGCTGCTCCGGTGTCACCGGGCGAGCGTACTGACCGGGCCGTGGCCGCTCGGCTGCCAGGGCATGCGCAGGGTGCCGACCTAGACTCGCTCGACGAGGGGCACCCCTTGCCCGCACCCTGACTTCAGCATCGAGGAGAGGCCTTGGCCAAGGACCGCAAGCCCGGGAACGGCGCAACCCAGGGCGGGGCCACCCGCGCCGGTGGGGCCGGCGGGGGCAAGGGCGGTGGCCGGGGCGGCCGTACGCGGCCCCCGACGCAGGTCGTCGCCCAGCAGCGGCCATGGGGGCTCATCGCCGCCGCCGTCGTCGTCGCCCTCTTCGCGGCCGCTGCCATCGGCTACGCCGTGGTGAAGGTCAACAAGGCCAACGCGGACAAGGTCACCTCGATCGACGACATCGCCGGGGTCCAGAGCTACGACTACCCCGCCGGTCAGGAGCACGTGGACACCACGGTGGACTACGCCGAGTCCCCGCCGGTGGGCGGGCCGCACGCCCCGCCTCCGTCGTGGGCCGACTGCACCGGCACGGTCTACACCGTCGACATCCGGCACGAGAACGCGGTGCACAGCCTCGAGCACGGGGCGGTGTGGATCACCTACAACCCCGACGACGTGTCCGACGCCGACATCGCCACGCTCTCGGCGCTGGTCGAGAACAAGGCCGGCCGGATGATGTCGCCCTACGCGGGACTGGACTCGCCGATCAGCGTCCAGGCCTGGGGGCACCAGCTCAAGCTCGACTCCGCCACCGACAAGCGGATCAAGCAGTTCGCCGACTTCCTCGCGCTGAACGATGCGTTCACGCCCGAGCCCGGCGCCAGCTGCGAGAACCCCGACTTCATCGCGAACCCGCTCCTGGCCGGTCAGGACAGCCCACCCGTCGGTTCGACCACCCCGTCGAGCCCGCCGGCCGCCGGATCGGGCGCCAGCCAGGCCCCGGCCGGCACGAGCGCCCCCTGACCCGGCGATGACCTCCGCGACGACGCCACCCGCCTCCCGCAACCCGCTCCGGCTGGTCCTGCTGGCCGTCATCGCCGTCGGCCTGGTGCTGCTGGGCGGCGGGCTGGCCGTCGCGCTCGGACTCGGGCGCGGCGCCGACAGGCCCGCGGCGGACTCGGTGGACGTCGGCTTCTCGCGGGACATGGCCGCCCACCATCTCCAGGGTGTGGAGATGGCGAACCTCGTCGCCGACCGGAGCACCGACCCCGCGGTGCGGGGGCTCGCCTTCGACATCTCGACCACCCAGACGAACCAGGTGGGCCGCATGCAGGGCTGGCTGGCGCTGTGGGGCTACTCCCCCACCGGCGGCGACGTCATGGGATGGATGGGGGGCACCGGTTCCGCGGGGGGCGACATGAGCGGGATGCACATGGGCGACGGCGGCCTGATGCCCGGCATGGCCACCGAGGAGGAGCTGGCCGACCTCCGACAGCTGTCGGGCCCGGCCTTCGACGTCGAGTTCCTGCGCCTGATGATGCGCCACCACCAGGGCGGCCTCGACATGGCCCGGTACGCCGAGGCGCACGGCGAGACGTCCGTGGTCCGGACGCTGGCGAAGTCCATCGCGGACTCGCAGACCGCCGAGACGGAACTGATGGCCGGAATGCTCACCGACCGCGGAGGAACACCCCTCCCGGCACCCTGAGGGCTGTACCGACCGCCGTCCGACCGCCGGTCCGGCGGCTGATAGCCTCGGTCCGCACGACAGAAGAGCCCCCGTAGCTCAGGGGATAGAGCACTGCCCTCCGGAGGCAGGGGCGCAGGTTCGAATCCTGCCGGGGGCACTCTTCCGAACGACACCTTCCGGACCCTCCACCGCGGGGGTTCCGGACAGCAGCGGCAGCTAGCGTCCGATCATGCCGAGCACAGACATCCAGTACGCCCTGGTCGGCGACATCGAGCTCGCCTACGACACGTTCGGGAACCCCGGGGACCCGCCGCTGCTGCTGGTCATGGGCCTGGCCACCCGAGTCCGGCGCGCTCGCTCAGGGCGGTCTCGCCGGCCCAGATGCGGCGGCCGGGCCACTGCTGGAGACCGAGGGCATGGGCCACGATCTGCCGCGGGCGCTGTGGCCGCAGCTCACCGACCGGATCGCGGCTCTGGTGGAGGGCGCGCGATGACCGCGGAACGGGCCGCGCTCAGAAGTCGAGCCAACTACCGCTGCCGCTCGCGGCCGCACGGTCCAGCACCATGGCGCACACCGCTGCGTCGACAGCCGGAGAACCCACCGAGTCCATGACCAGCCGTCCGCCACCGGCGGAACTCTCGTTCCCCCCCAGGAACGATCCGAGACTCTTCACCCGGCTGTGCTGGGACGCGGGCAGATAGGCGTACTCGCCCACGGTCACCGCGTCGGCCGGTGCGTCGGCGTACAGCACCGCCTCGTCCAGGACGCCCTCGCCCAGTTCCCGCTTCCCAGGCGTGTCCGCCCCCATCGCCAGCACCAGGGCCTCCGACCGCAGGTCCTCTCCGACGAGCAGTGGCTCTCGTGCGGGCGTGCACGTGATCACGAGGTCCGCACCGTCGACGGCCTCACGCACCGTGGCACAGGCGCGGGCGCCGTCCCCGCGCTCCCGGGCGGCCGCCACGGCGCGGGCGCGCTCCGGTGAGCGACTCCAGACCCGTACGTCGCGACCGATACCGACGTGGTCGAGCACTCCCTCCACAGCACTCCCGAGCGGACCCGCCCCCAACACGGCGACCACCGCGTCCCGCGCGGCGCCCAGAGCTTCCGCCGCGACCGCGGCGATGGCCGCTGTGCGCCGGGCCGTCAGGTCCCCACTCGCCAGTAGCGCCCGCAACTCCCCCGCCGCGTGGTCGAACACCAGGATGGCGCCGTCCGACGAACCTGCGTCCGGGCGCAGGTTCGCCTTCAGGGAGAGGAGGGACGGCACCCGCACGGCACCACCCTTGACATGGAGCGACGCACCCGGCAGCGGCATCTGAGCGGCGAGCGGTTCGACGGCGTCGGCCGCGGCCAGACCGATCAGCGCCTCGCGGGTCACCGCCAGCAGCGGCGCCCAGTCCAGGGCGGCGGCGACCTGGCTCCGGTCCAGCACGAGCAACCTGCGACGACCGGTCATTCAGCGCGCCGTCCCCGCGACCGGCAGCAGCAACCGCGTCGGCCGGATGTCGTCGTGGTGGACCACCTGGGTCGCCGGTACTCCGTCGAGGAGACCGACCTCGGCCACCCGCTGTCCCGTGTTGGGGTTGACGTCATGGGCGGGATAGTCACTGCTGGTGATCTGCAGCCGGATCCGGTGCCCGGGGGCGAACTCCCAGCTGGTCGGTCCCAGGGGGACGTCGTACTCGTAGACCTCTGCCGGCTCGACGGGCGACGGCGATGCGAGGCCGTCGCGGAATCTCGCGCGCAGGATGCCCTGACAGACGTTCACGGCATTCCCTTCCGCATCGACGTCGACCAGCCGAGCCACCCAGTCGGTGTCGACAGCGGAGGTGGCCGCGTACAGCTTCAGCTGCACGTTCCCGGTCACCTCCATCGCCTCCTCCAGTGCCGGACTCGTGTACAGCAGCACGTCGTTGCGGACCTCGACCCCTCGCTGACACGCCACGCCCATCGGAGTGACCGACGCATCGCAGCACGAGCGACCACCGGCGCTCGGGGCGGGATTGCCGGGGTCGAAGACGTAGACGTCGGGGTTCTCAGCACCCGGCGCCTCCCGGCTGAGGACCCCCGCGCCGCTGAGGCTGTTGGCCGGGGAGTCCGAGCGCGCGAACCACTCCTGCACGGTGGAATCGGGTGGCGGCCAGGCCGCGGCGTCGCGCCATCGATTCGCTCCCATGACGAACAGCCGTGCAGCTGCGCCGGGCTCCTCGACAGGACGGTCCTTCAACCACCGGTCGAACCACGCCAGCTGCTCCTCGTTGAGCCGGTTCTTGGCCTCGTCGCCGAAGGAGCTCCCGCCGACGACCGGGCCCCAGGGCATGTGGACCCACGGGCCCATGACCAGCCGGTGGGTGTCCGGGACGCCCTTCTCCCGAGCCCGGTCCGCCAGCTCCGCGAAGTTGCGGACAGTGCCCACGGCGAAGGTGTCGAACCAGCCGCCGAAGTGCAGGCACGGCACCTCGATGGCGTCGAACCTGTGCTCCAGGGAGATCTGCTGCCAGTAGTCGTCACGGGTGTCGTGCCGGAGCCAGTCGAAGAAGAACGGCGCGACGTCCTCGCCGTCGAGCAACGAGAAGCGGCCGAGCGGCCGCTCGCCGTAGAGGGCGGGAAAGTCTGCTGCCCGTCGGGCGATCCGCTCGGCGACCTCCGGCCGGCCGCGCCTGAGCGCGTCCGGGATGGCCAGCAGCTGGACCGTCCAGGACACGATGAAGGCGAGGTTGAGCGCGCCGCCCTCGTAGGTCCAGTCGGCGTAGTAGTCGCTGCTGGTGAAGCCGGGGGCGCAGCAGGCGAGCGCGGCCGGCCGCTGGGTGGCCGCAAGGAGCTGGGTGGCGCCGGCGTAGGAGAACCCGTACGTACCGACTCGACCCGTCGAACCCGGCAGACCCGCCGCCCACTCGATGGCGTCGAAGCCGTCCTCGGCCTCCGTGCGAAGCGGGTCGAAGTCTCCGTCCGAGGCGAACCGGCCACGGGTGTCCTGGACCACCACGAGGTAGCCCTGCCGGGCGTACCAGGACGGGTGGTGGTAGACGATCGACTGCGCGACCGCCTTGTTGTACGGGATGCGCAACAGGAGGACCGGCAGGTCCTCGGCCTGATCGTCAGGCCGGTAGACGTCTGCCCGGAGGACCGTGCCGTCCCGAAGGGTGCACTCGCGGTCCCGCTCGATCGACACACCCGGCACCAGACGGTCGTCGGTCATCGGGACGTCGCCCCAGCGCCGACCGCGACGGAACCGCCGGGCTCGATCACGACGGCCTCTGCATCGGTGCCGCGCAGTCCCAGTTCCCGCGTGAACTCCTCGGGCGTGCCGGCCAGCAGCGGAAAGGTTCCGAAGTGGATGGGGACCGCGCGCGAGAGTCCGAGCAGCTCGACGGCGTAGGCGGCCTCGCGCGGACCCATGTTGTAGTGCCCATCGATCGGGAAGAACCCGATCTCCGGGGCGTAGAGCTCCCGGATGAGCCGCATGTCGCCGAAGACGTTGGTGTCCCCGGAGACGTAGATCGACCCCGCACCGTCCCGGTTCGGCCGCGCGATGAAGCCGACCGGGTCACCCCCGTAGACGTTGGGGACGTTCTCCCCCACGCTCACGCCGCAGGAATGGTCGGCCGACACCATCGTCAGCTCCACGTCTCCGACGACGACGGTCCCGCCCTTGTTCATCTCGACGAGCTCGCCGACCCCACGTGAAGCGAAGTAGGCCGACAGCTCCGGGGTGGAGACCACCGGGGCCCCGGTCGCCGCCGCCAGGGACTCGACGGATCCGATGTGGTCGAAGTGCCCGTGCGTGACCGCTATGCCGTCCACCTGGCCGAGGTCCGCCGTCCCGTAGGGACACGTCGGATTGCCTTCGAGCCACGGGTCGAAGACCACGCGCGTGCCTGACCCCGTGACGAGGAGGAGGGAGCCGTGGCCCAGCCACGTGACGGTGCCGGGACTGCCGATCTGGGAACTCATGCTGTGTCCTTCGGGGTGGGGAGCGGGCTGGCTTTCATCGCGCGTTCCACCCGCCGTCCACGACGAGCGAGGCGCCCGTCATGAAGGCGGACGAGTCGGATGCGAGGAAGAGGGCTGCATCGGCGATCTGGTCCGGCGTGGCGAGGTGGGCTCCCGTGCCGAGAACCCGCAACGGAGTCATCTCCTGCCATTCCGCGTCGATCTCGGCCCGCGCGCGGTGCGCCCGGTTGAACTCCGTCGCCGTCGCGCCCGGGCAGAGGGCGTTGACCCTGATGCCCTCCTTCCCGACCTCGACGGCCAGGGCCTGGGTCATGGACACGACCGCCCCCTTGGAGGTGCAGTACGCCACCGCGTCCGTCGCCCCGACGAAGGCGAAGTTGGAGGCCACGTTGACGATCACGCCACGTCTGCTCTGTGTCCGCATCCGGGCGACCGCCACCTGGGCGCAGACGAAGGCCCCCCGGACGTTGGTCCGGAGCACGAAGTCGAAGTCGTCGACCTCCAGCGCGTCGATCGACTTGAAGACGGTCACACCGGCGTTGTTGACCAGCACGTCGAGGGAACCGAACGCCGAGACGGTCCGCTCGACGGCCGCTCCCACCGCGTCGGGATCGGCCACGTCTCCCTGGTGGAAGAGGGACTTCGTGGGCAGCGCCGCCACGAGCTCCTCGCCCGAGATGCCGTCGTCCCTCGAGACCTCTCCGGCGTCGAGGACCACCACGTGCGCGCCGTTCGATGCCAGCTTCGCGGCGATGGCCCGGCCGATCCCGGACAACCCTCCTGTGACGAGGGCGACCCGGCCGTCGAGACTCACGCGCGGTCCCGCGAGGCACCGATCGGCGCGGCGCCCTGCTTCCGGTCGGCACCGGTGACGCTGGCGAGGCCCCAGTACACGACTGCGGAGACGAAGAAGGACACCACGCCGCCACCGAAAGCCGGCAGCATCGTGTGGACGACCTCGTACGCGATCGCTCCGACGACCCAGGACACGAGGCCGATGATGTGGAACCCGTTGGTCCCCCAGTAGCGGCCGCGGGGAAGGAACAGCTCGGCGACGTCGTAGTGGCGCCGCCGCACGACGTAGTAGTCGGTGAGGACGATCGCGAAGAGCGGGATGAGCAGGATGCCCTGGAAGGAGAGCCAGCCGATCACGTTGGTGAGCAGGTCGACCGTCACGGAGGCGACGATGACGATGGCGCCCGTCACCAGGTTGATCCAGCGGATGGGGACGTTCGGGATCACGTTGAGCAGCGACATCGAGGCCGAGTACATGATGAGAGCCGCCGTCGCAATGGTCGCGAACATCGCGACGAAGAATGCGATGACGCCGAACACCGCGCCGTGGTTGACCATGGCGAGCAGCGCATTCGAGTTGCCGAGACCCACCGCGGCGACCTGACCGACGAAGAGCATGAAAAGCGCCACGGGCAGCGAGAGCACCGCAGTGGAGAACGACGACCGGCGCGTCTTGGCGTAGCGGGTGTAGTCACAGACCATGGGCACCCAGGTCAGGGCGGAGATGAACATCGCGTCGAACGCGAGCATCACCGTGAGACTGCCCGGACCGGCCTTGTGCCACAGCTCGCCGAGGTTCTGTCCGCTGAGCACCGCCCAGAGCGCCATCGCCACCAGGATGACGACGATCGGAACGAGCATCCGCTCCAGCTGCCGGAGCAGTTTGTGCCCGAAGATGACGAGAGTGACGACGGCCAACCCGACGACGATGCTGAAGAGCTTCGGGAAGTTCAAGCCCCACTGCTCGCCGATCCCGCCCATGAGCTGACCGGCCAGCTGCACGTGGACGCTGTCCCATCCGGTCAGCTCCACGAAGGCGATGAGGGCGGGGAGTGCCGATCCGTACAGGCCGAATGCGGGGCGGGTACAGACCATCGTGCTCGTGCCCGTCTGCCACCCGATGACTCCGACCAGACCCAGGATCACGAAGCCGACCAGCGATCCGATCACCGTCGTCGTGAAGGCCGTACCGAGCTCCAGGCCGGCGGTGATGCTGCCGCCGGTGATGAAGTACGACACTGGGACCTGCATCCCGAAGAAGACGAAGAGCAGGCCCCAGAAGGTGTAGTCGCGTCGACTGTGCGGAACTGCGTCGAGTGTGTCCGCGGTGCTGTGGACGACGCCGTCGACCGGCGCGGACCTCATGTCTGACATGGTCTCTCCTACGTGAACGAAGCGACGGGCCCGCAGGCCCATGCCGGCCCCCGCTCGGACGAGCGGTCGGTTGCCGCGACAGCGGTGGCAGGAATCTAGAAGCCAGTTACTTCGACGTCAAGACATCTCACGTGGAACTATGAATGGTCGCGCGCAGGTGCCTGAGCACACATGGGGAAGGCGATATGAAACGAAATGTGCCCGTTTCGGACCTGTCTCGGGACCACGTGGACGAGATACTGGACGAGTGGGGCCTCACCCGACCTGACGTCGACGTCTCGGCCCAGGGAGTGGTGGGGCGGGTCCTTCGACTGTCCCGCTACTTCGAGCGCGACCTGGCCGAGACGTTCTCCGACTTCGGCATCCGCGGCGGCGAGTTCGACGTCCTCGCCACCCTTCGGCGATGTGGCGGAGGGACGGGTCTGCCGGCTTCGGAGTTGGCCAACCGATGCATGCTGTCCTCGGCGGCGATGACCAACCGGCTGGACGGTCTGGAGGGGCGGGGCCTGGTCGTGCGGGAGTCCGATCCGGTTGACCGCCGGGTCGTACGCATCGTGCTGACCCGCGCCGGCCACACCCTGATCGACGAGGCGTTCCCCCGGCACGCCGCCAACCAGCACGCCATGATCGGAGCCTTGTCGGAGGACGAGCGCACCGTCCTCGCCGGCCTGCTCCGCCGCCTCTCGGTCGCCTACGAGGAGCGCGAGGCCCAGACCGAACGCTGAACGACGGGTGGCACGGCTGCCGGGCATCCCGCCCTCGACAGGCAGGCCGACGCCCGTGGGGACAGAGCACTCCCCCGAGCCCGCCCCGCGTGAGGCGCTGGACGCAGTCGGAGATCGGGGCGCCCCTCGGCCGTCATGTCAGTAGACGAGCACCGTCGCGCCGCGAGGCATGAGCCCGTCCTGCCAGATCATGTCCATGGCCGCCATCGACACCCGCGCGCACCCGTGGGACGCCGGGTACGCCGGCACGCTCGGGTATCCGTGGACGGCGATGCCGTCGGGATGGAAGTACCTCGGCCGGTAGAGCCGTCCCAGCGCACCCTCGCGCCAGCCGTCGTGGGACCAGGAGACCTCCCACGTTCCTTCCGGTGTATCGGCGAGCAGGGTGTGCCCCTCGTTCTCGTACTCCTCGAAGGTGCCGGTGGAGGTGTGCAGGATCAGGCGCGGTCGGCCCTCGTCCACGAACACGAGCAGCCCGCCGTCGCGGTCGATCTCGATGACCGAGCCGGTGGAGCTGCGGGGCCGCGGTCGGACACCGTCCGCCAGTGCCTGACGGGTCTTCGCTCCGACCACGCCGTCCCGCTGGAGCCCCGCGGCACCCTGGACGGCGAACACCGCCTGCTGCGTGGCGAAACCGAACTCGCCGTCCGGCGTCCCCAGCCAGTACCCGAGGGCGCTCAGCCGCTGCTGCAGGGCGGCCACCGGAGCGCCCGCGTCGCCCAGCTCGAGCGTCTCGACGGGCGGGGGCTCCGGTGCGGCCGGCGTCCGGGCCGGCGAGGACGTCGCGGGCGGCGCGGCGGTGGGCG
>JAOPYB010000277.1 GCA_025964835.1 Nocardioides sp.
GTCCTGCTCGCCGCGGTCCTGGCCCCGATCCCGATCGTCGTGATCATCCACGGCCAGTCCCGGCCACCGAAGGACACGCTGTTCGGCCGGTTCGCCCCCGACAACGGGTTCGCCCTGACGCTGCTCGTGCTCGGCTTCGCGTCCCAGTGGGTGCTGCCCCTGCTGACCGCCATCGTCGCCGGTGACGTGTTCGCGAGCGAGGACCAGCACGGCACCTGGAAGACCGTCCTGACCCGGTCGACGAGCCGAGGCCAGCTCTTCGTGGCCAAGACCGTGACTGCCGGTGCGTTCGCGGTGCTGATGCTCGTGCTGCTGGCCGCCTCCACGATCGTGTCGAGCTATCTCATCGTGGGACACCAGCCGCTCACCGGGCTCTCGGGCCAGACGATCGGCAGCGCGGCCGCCCTCGAGCTGGTCGCCGCGAGCTGGGCCAGCATGCTCCCTCCGACGCTCGGCTTCGCCGCGTTGGCGATCCTGCTCTCGGTCTGGTCGCGCAACCCCGCGGTCGGGATCGCCGCACCAGTCGTGCTCGGCATGGTGATGCAGCTCGTCGGGTCGCTCGGCGGCATCGAGGCGGTCCGGCCCCTGCTGCTCACCACCCCGTTCGAGGCCTGGCACGGCCTGCTCACCCAACCCCGGTTCACGGGACCCCTCGTCGACGGGCTGCTCGTCTGCGGTGGCTGGAGCGTCCTGTCGCTCGTCGCCGCGTTCGTCATGCTCCGTCGACGCGACATCACTGGAGGCTGACCACCATGCGTCGCATCATCGTCCCCGTCCTCGTGGCTCTCGTCGCGATCCTGGCCCTCGGCACCGCAGTGGTGGCAGGCGGCAGCAGCAGCACCGTCACCCGCGCCCGCCTGGAGCGGTCGCTCCCGGCAGCCTTCGCGCACCTCTACGTCCAGCAGGCCCGCCTCCTGGGCCGCACCGACGTCACCGTGGCGTCATTGCACCCGCAGGCCATGTGCGACAAGCACGGAGCCGACGTCGCCGACGTCGGCCCCGGCGGCGACTGGGTGTGCCTGATGAGCTGGCACGATCCCCAGGTCCCGATGCCCCCCGAGGGCTACGGCAAGTTCGAGCTCAACGTGCACAGCAACGACTGCTACACCGCCGGTGGGCCGACCAAGCTCACGGGCTTCCTCACGATCACCGACAAGAGCGGCAAGGAGGTGACGAACCCGGTGTTCGAGTTCGACGCCTGCTTCGACCCCCAGGGCGACAACACAGCGACAGGCAACTCGTTCCCGTCGCTGACCAACGTCACCAGCACCACGCTCACCACCGACGCGCAGGGTGCCGCTGCGCTGCAGATCAGCTGCGGCACGGGCAGCCAGGGCTGCACGGGCACCGTCGTGGTGACCGCCGGCAAGCGGACGCTCGGTGAGATGCGGTACTCCGCCAAGGAGGAGGCGACCGCGTCCCTGGCGCTCCCGGCGCCGGTGCCACCCGGGGTCAAGGAGGTCACGTTCGAGGTGAGGCCGGACGTCGGGGTCGGACCCTCGGGCCCGGTGACCCTCCCGGTCCAGCGCCGTTGACCCGGCGCCGGCCGCCACGGCGGATCAGCGCGTGACGAAGCCGTCTGCGGGGGTCCAGGTCGTGCTGCCGACCACGACCCGGTCCCCGTCGACCTGCGGCTCCTCGCTCACGCCCGTGACGAACGCGGACTCCCAGTGGCGCAGGTCCGAAGCGGCGGCCGCGGCATAGGCGTCGCCGCGGTACTGGTTGCGCACCTTGCCCGAGTGGCAAATCATCAGGACGGCGAAGCCGTCGCCGACCTCGTAACCGTCCTGCCAGGTGCAGCGACAGCGGGGCAGAGCTCCGTCGAGGACCTGGGGCTCGCTCCACGTCTCGCCGCGGCGAGTTCGTCGCCAACGCCGACGCCGCCGGCCGGATCGCGGGCGCGCTCGCGACGATGTACAACCGGCACTTCCCGATCCGGTCGATGTACCGCGAGGACCGCTTCGGCTGGTCGGGCCGGGTGCGGGGCGCCAACGACTACGCCTCGATGGCCGCGGGCAACACCTCGGTCTTCAACTGCCGCGACGTCGTGAACCGTCCCGGCGTCCGCTCGCCACACAGCTACGGCCGCGCCTCGACCTCAACACGTGGGAGAACCCCTACCGTTCGGCGCGCGGGACCGTCCCCAACCGCTGGTGGCAGCCGCGTTCCGATCCCTGGGTCGCCTGGCGCTCGCGGGCGCACCGGGTCGTGCAGATCATGGCGGCGCACGGGCTGCGCTGGACCTACGGGCTCGGCGACACCCAGCACTTCGACGCGATGGCCGGCAACGGCCGCTACCTCGCCCGGCCGCTCGGCTGTGACGGCGTCTGCGAGTGACCGCTTCGGCGCGCCCGCGGATGCCCTAGCCTTCGCGGATGGTCGCGTTCCTCGTCGCCGGGCTGATCCTCGGTGTGCTTGCCCGCACCCTGCGCCACGGACCGGATGACCGTCCCCTCGTCGTGACCGCCCCCGTCGGGGTCGCAGCGGCAGCCGTGGGCGGCGCCAGCCTGAACCTCCTGCTGAGCGACCCGGTGCTGCACCTGGGCTCCTGGAGCTTCACCTCCGCCTGCATCGTCGGCATGGTCGTCCTGGGCCTGGTCGAGGGCCGGGCCGGGCGGAGCCGGGAGCTGCCCCAGTGAGCCCGACCGCCGTCGAGGGCTGCGTCTTCTGCGCGATCGTGGCGGGGGAGACGCCCGCGGACCTGGTCGTGGACGACGACGACTTCGTGGCGTTCCTCGACCAGCGCCCGGTCTTCAAGGGTCACGTCCTGCTGGTGCCGCGGCCGCACGTCGTCACGCTGCCGGACCTCCCGGCCGAGCTGCGCGACGGCTTCCTCGCCCACGCCCAGCGGCTCGCCACCGCCGTCGTCGAGGGCCTCGGCGCCCAGGGCTCCTTCGTGGCGGTCAACAACACCGTCAGCCAGTCGGTGCCGCACCTGCACCTGCACGTCGTGCCCCGCACCAGGGGCGACGGGCTGCGTGGATTCTTCTGGCCGCGCACCAAGTACGCCGACGGCGAGCGTGCGGCGTACGCCGCGAAGCTCCGCGCCGCACTCGGTTGAACCGTGCTCGGTGCCGGTTAATGGGAGGCGCGCTGTCCCCGGTCCCACCTAGCGTGGGCCCGTGGTCATGGTGACGCAGGTCCGGGAGGACACCGCCCCGTCGTCCCCGGGGACCTCCGGGGACGCCTCGCGGCGCCTCGACTGGCGACGGCTGCGTGGGCCGGGCACCCTCTTCGCCCTGACGGCGGCGGCCTTCGCGGGGCTCGGGCAGGCCCTCGGCGCCGTGGCCGCCGGGCGGCTGGCAGACGATCCGACGGCCGCGCTGGTGGGTCTCCTGGCGGCCTGCGTCGTGGGTGCGGCCCTGCTCGACACCCTGGGCCGCACGGTGTGGACGATCGGGGTCGACCGTGCCGAGGGCGTCCTGCGGTCGGACCTGCTCGACGCGGTCATGCACCAGCCGCTCTCGGCGCTCACCGAGCAGGCGGTGGGCGAGATCCTCGACCGCGTCGACGACGACACGCACGAGATCGGCGCCCTGCTGCGCCAGAACGCCTGGATGGTCATCCGCCTGGGGCTCGGCGCCGGCCCGCTGCTGGTGGTCGCCGGACTCACCTGGTGGCCGGCCTTCCTGCTGTTCCCGCTCGCCGCAGGCGGGGTCGTCGTGGCGATCAGGCCGCTGCTGTCGACCCTGGCCGAGCGCAAGGTCGTCGAGGAGATCGCCTGGACCGACCACGCCGCCGCCATGGAGGAGGGCGTCGCTGCGCGCGACGACCTGCGCACCAGCCTCGGCCAGTCCTACCTCGTGCGCCGGTGCGCGGAGCTGTCCGCGCGGGTGCACGCGCGCTTCCACGAGGTCGTGACCCTGGAGAGCCGGATCAGCCGCCGCGCGGGTCTGCTGCTGCACGCCGTGCTCGCCGTGGTCGCGGGGGTCGGTGTGGTGCTGGTGACCGGCGGGCACGAGTCCACCGCCGCCTTCGTGACGCTCTTCCTCGTCACCACCACCTTCGTCGGGCAGATCGACCAGGTCGCCCGTCACGTCCCCGACCTGCAGGCCGGGGTGGGTGCGCTGGTCCGGCTGCGCGGCCTGCTGGGCACGGAGCCCGAGCCGGTCGGCGGGGCGGCGATCCCCGACGGCAGCCTCACGCTGCAGATGCGCCACCTCCACTTCGCCTACGAGGAGGGCACCTTCGCCCTGCGCGACGTCGACCTGCTCGTGCCGGCCGGCACCACCTGCGCCCTGGTCGGCCGCAGCGGCTCCGGCAAGTCCACGCTGGCCTCGCTCGTGTCCCGGGCGGTCGAGCCAGAGCCCGGCACGGTCCTGCTCGGCGGTGTCGACGTGCTCGAGCTCGACCTCGACCGGCTGCGTTCCGCGGTCGGCGTCGTCACGCAGCGCACCGAGATCCTGGCCGGCACGCTGGCCGAGAACATCTGTCTCTTCGCCGACCTGCCCCGTCGACGGGTCCAGGACGCCGTCGACGAGCTCGGGATCACCGACTGGGTGCTGAGCCTCCCCGACGGGCTCGACACC
>JAOPYB010000278.1 GCA_025964835.1 Nocardioides sp.
TGCCCGACGTGTAGATCAGGGTGGCGAGGTCGAGGGGAGTGGCGGAGGTGCGCCGCTTCTCGAGCTCCTCGTCGGAGATGTCCTCGCCGAGGCGGCCGAGCACGTCGACGGCGTTGTCGGCGAGCGACCACAGGTGGTTGAGCTGCTCGAGATCACCGCGCGCCTCGTTGACGCGGGCCAGGTGCTGGGGGCCCTCCGCGACGACCGCGCTGGCCCCGGAGTCGCGCAGGATCCAGGCGATCTGCTCGGCTGAGGACGTCTCGTAGACGGGGACGGTCACCGCCCCGGCGAACCAGATGGCGTAGTCGAGGAGCGTCCACTCGTAGCGCGTCTTCGAGATCAGGGCGACGCGGTCCCCGGCCTCGATCCCGGCGGCGATGAGCCCCTTGGCGACCGCGCTGACCTCGTCGAGGAAGGTGGCCGCTGTGACGTCCTGCCACGAGCCGCCGACCTGGCGGCTGAACGCGATGCCGTCGCCGGCCTCACGGGCGTTGACGACGACGTCGTCGGTGAGGTTTCCGGTGGCCGGTACCTCGATCGTCAGGGGCGTGGAGAACTCACGCACGGTGCCTCCTCGGTGCTCACGGGGGAGGTTACCGCTGCCCGGGGGGCCCGTCGCATCCGGTACGCTCGCACACCGACAGTGCAAGCCGCCGGGCTCCCGGCCCCTGACCCGAAAGCGTGCTCCCATGGCCGAGCAGACGACGTCCTCGATCGTCATCGATGCCGCACCCGCCGAGGTCATGGCCGTGATCGCCGACTTCGACGCCTATCCCGCGTGGGCCAAGGGCGTGAAGACCGCCGACGTGGTGTCGTCGTACGACTCCGGCAACGCCAAGGGCCGCGCCGAGCAGGTGTTCTTCGCCCTCGACGTCTCCCCGATCAAGGACGAGTACACCCTCGCCTACACCTGGGACGCCGACCGCCAGGTCACCTGGACCCTCGTCGAGGGCAAGATGCTGCGTGCGCTCGACGGCGCCTACGTGCTCGAGGACCTCGGCAACGGCGCGACCGAGGTGACCTACCAGCTGGCGCTCGACGTCTCGATCCCGCTCATCGGCATGCTCAAGCGCAAGGGCGAGAAGATCCTCATCGACACCGCCCTCAAGGGTCTGAAGAAGCGCGTCGAGTCGCTCGGCTGAGGCCGAGGACTCCCGGCGCCGTGCGTATCCTCCTGTTCACCGGCAAGGGCGGGGTCGGCAAGTCGACCGTCGCCGCCGGCACCGCGGCACTGTCCGCCGCGAGCGGTTTGCGCACCCTGGTGCTCTCGACCGACCCGGCGCACTCGCTCGCGGACGCGTTCGGTGCCCACGTCGGCCCGGACCCGACCGAGGTGGCCCCGCTCCTGTTCGTGCAGCAGGTCGACGCCCAGCTGCGCTTCGAGCAGTCCTGGTCCGAGATCCAGGGCTACCTCCTCTCGGTGCTCGACGTCGCCGGGGTGGACCCGGTCGCCGCCGAGGAGCTGACCGTGATTCCCGGTGCCGAGGAGGTGCTGGCGCTGCTCGAGCTGCGCCTGCACGCACTGTCGGACGCGTGGGACGTCATCGTCGTCGACTGCGCGCCGACCGCCGAGACCCTGCGGCTGCTCGCGCTGCCCGAGGCGCTGGGCTGGTACATGCAGCGGGTCCTGCCGATCGAGCGCCGGGTCGTCAAGGTGCTCAAGCCGGTGCTGTCGCGGGCCGCCGGGGTCCCGATGCCGGGTGACAGCGTCTTCGACGCCCTCGAGCGGCTGCACGCCGAGCTCGACGAGGTGCGCACCCTGCTCAGCGGGCCCGACGCCAGCGTCCGGCTCGTGCTCACCCCCGAGAACGTCGTGCTCGCCGAGGCCCGCCGCTCCTACACGACCCTGTCGCTGTTCGGCTACCGCGTCGACGGCGTCGTCGCCAACCGGGTCTTCCCGGCCGAGGACGCCGACGACTGGCGCGCCGGCTGGGTCCTCGCCCAGGACCAGGTGCTCGCGCAGGTCGAGCAGTCGTTCGCCGGGCTGCCGCTCTGGCGCTCGGTCTACCGGGCCCGGGAGCCGGTCGGCGTCGAGGCGCTGACCGAGCTCGCCCGGGAGGTGTACGGCGACGGCGACCCGCTCGCCGCGCCCGGGGGCAGCGGGCCGTTCCGGGTCACCCGGACCGCGTCGGGAGCCCTGCTGCGACTGACGCTTCCCAACGTCACGGTCGACGACGTCGATCTCGCGCGCAACGGCGACGAGCTCGTCGTGACCGTGGGGTCGTATCGTCGTCTCCTCACCCTGCCCGCGGGGCTCTCGCGGCACCGCGTCGCCGGCGCCCGCGTCGAGCAGGGCGAGCTGAGGGTCAGGTTCGAGGACCGGACCGCCGAGAAGGACAGGGAGAGGACATCGTGAGCGAGGAGCAGCAGGACGTCGGCAGCGTCTCGGACGAGGCCGTGAAGCTCCTCGGGGCGCTCTCGGACTGGGCCCGCGAGGCCAACGTGCACGTCGCCACGGGCAGCGAGGAGTGCACGTTCTGCCCCCTCTGCCGCACCGTCCACGCCGTGCGCCAGGCCTCACCGGAGGTCCGTGAGCACCTGACCGTGGCGGCGGCCTCGCTCCTCCAGGCCGCAGCGGGCGTGCTGGCGAGCGCCGTACCGCCGCACGCGCGCACGGGGGCTCGCGGCACCGGGGTGGAGCACATCGACCTCGACGACGACACCGACGGGGCCTGGCCCGAGGAGGACGACGAATGACGCTGGCCTGTGGGGTCGATGTCGGTGGCACGAAGATCGCCGGCGGGGTGATCGACGAGGACGGCAACATCCTCGAGGAGCACCGGGTCGAGTCCCCGGCCACCGACTCCGAGGCGATCGAGGAGGCCATCGCGGCCCTCGTCAAGGAGCTGAGCTCGCGCCACGACATCTCCGCGGTCGGGGTCGGCGCTGCCGGCTACATCGACAAGGCCCGCTCGACCGTTCTCTTCTCGCCGAACCTTGCCTGGCGCAACGTCGACCTCAAGGGCGAGCTCGAGAACCGGCTCGACCTCCCGGTCGTGATCGAGAACGACGCCAACGCCGCCGCCTGGGGCGAGTTCCGCTTTGGCGCCGGCCACGACGTCGACGACCTGCTGCTGGTCACCGTCGGCACCGGCGTGGGCGGCGGCGTCGTGCTCGACGGCGATCTCTACCGTGGCGCCTTCGGCGTCGGCGCCGAGATCGGCCACATGCGCGTGGTGCCCGACGGCATCGTCTGCGGGTGCGGGAAGAAGGGCTGCTTCGAGCAGTACGCCAGCGGATCGGCCCTGGTGCGCGAGGCGCGCGCCGCGGCGGCCGAGGGCTCGCCGCTCTCCCAGCCCCTGCTGAAGCTGGCCGGCGGCGACCCGCTGAAGATCACCGGCCCCCTCATCACCGACGCGGCCCGCGCGGGCGACCCGTTCGCGATCGGCCAGCTCGCGATCCTCGGCACCTGGCTGGGGGAGGGCATCGCCTCGCTCACGGAGATCCTCGACCCCGCGGTCGTCGTGATCGGCGGCGGGGTCAGCGAGGCCGACGAGCTGCTGCTCGCACCGGTGCGAGCGGCCTTCCTGCCGCAGCTGACGGCGCGCGAGCACCGGCCGATCCTCCAGATCCGCAAGGCGCGCCTGGGCAACCGGGCCGGACTCATCGGCGCCGCCGACCTGGCCCGCCGGTAGCCCCGGGTGGCCCTGTTCATCGGCGTCGACGTCGGGGGCACCAAGGTGCTCGCCGCGGCCGTGTCCGACACCGGCGAGGTGCTGCGGACCGCGCGTCGGTCGACCCCGGGGCGCCGGGTCGACGCCCCGCTCGTCGAGGACGCCCTGACGGCCGCCGTCCAGGAGGTCGCCGGCGGCACGCACGTCGACGGGGTCGGCATCGCGGCGGCCGGGTTCGTCGACGCCGCGGGCGAGCGGGTGATGTTCGCACCACATCTGCCGTGGCGCGGCGAGGACGTCCGCGCCCGGCTCGCCGAGCGCTGGGGCACCGTCGTGGCCCTCGACAACGACGCCAACTGCACGGCTCGCGCCGAGTGCGCGTACGGCGCCGCGCGCGGCGGTGGTGACGTCGTCGTGCTGACGTTGGGCACCGGCATCGGGGGCGCCCTGGTGCTTGGCGGGCGGGTGCACCGGGGCCGCAACGGGATGGCGGGGGAGTTCGGACACATGCAGGTCGTCCCCGACGGGCACCCCTGCGAGTGCGGTGGCCGGGGGTGCTGGGAGCAGTACTCCTCCGGCAACGCCCTGGTCCGCTACGCCCGGGACCGGATCGGCCACGAGCCGACGGTGCTCGAGGAGCTCTGCTCGGGCAACCCCGACCTGCTGGTCGGGCCGATGGTGACCGAGGCTGCCGAGGGCGGCGACCTCGTGGCCCGGAAGGCGTTCGCCTCCGTCGGCGACTGGCTCGGGGTGGGCGTGGCCAACCTGGTCGCGGCGTTCGACCCGGACTGCGTGGTGGTCGGTGGTGGCGTCTCGGCGGCGGGCGACCGGCTGCTGGAACCGGCCCGCACGGCCCTCTCCCGCTCGCTGGTCGGCGGCGCGCACCGCGTCGTACCCCCGCTGCTGCGCGCGGAGCTGGGCCCCGAGGCCGGCGTCGTGGGCGCGGCCGACCTGGTCCGGTCGGTCGTCGCCGGCCGGGGAGAGGTGCCCTAGGTCCGGCGGTAGCCCGGCACGAGCTCGATGGCCAGCTGCTCAAGGAACAGCCCGACGTCGGTCACGATGCCGCGGGCCTGCGACGAGCCGCGGTCGGCGAGCTTGGTCACCGTGGCGGGGTTGATATCGACGCACACGAGCGGGATCGAGGCCGGCAGGATGTTGCCGGTCGCCACCGAGTGCAGCATGGTCGCCACCATCAGGCAGAAACCGACGCCGGTGAGCTCGGCGCGCATCGCCCGCTGGCCCTCGATCACGTCGGTGTAGACGTCGGGGAGCGGGCCGTCGTCACGGACCGAGCCGACGAGCACGAACGTCTTCTCGTGCTTCACCAGCGCGTGCATGATGCCGCCGGTCAGGATGCCGTTGTCGACGGCCGCGCGGATCGACCCCTGCTTGCGGATCGTGTTGAGAGCCCGGATGTGGTGCTCGTGGCCGTGCTCGACCCCGCGGCCCATCGCGAGGTCGACGCCGAGGCTGGTGCCGTAGAGCGAGGACTCGATGTCGTGGGTGGCCAGGGCGTTGCCGGCGAAGAGGACGTCGACGAAGCCGGCGTCGACCATGGCGACCATCGCGGGCGCGGCGCCGGTGTGGACGACGCCCGGGCCGCCGACCCAGAGGACCAACTTGCCGGCAGCCTTGGCCTCTCGCATGCCGTCGGCGACCTGGCGGACCAGCACGGCCTGCGGCTTCTCGGAGGAGACGTCGGACTCCATGAAGCCGAACGTCTCCGAGGTCTTGTCGACGATGGGGGCCTGGACGCGGATCCCGGAGGCGCCGCAGACGACGCTCATGCCGATCCGCACGTCGGACATCGGCAGCGTCACGACGTGGGCGACGTCGCCGGAGTCGTCGTAGGTGACCACGAGGCCGCAGTCCATCTCGGGGTTCTCGACGTCGACCCAGCGGCCCGCGATGCGGACCCGGGTGACGAGGTTGGTGGTGGAGTAGAAGCCCTCCGGGAAGACGCCGTCCATGTCGCAGGCGCTCACCGCCGCCTCGCCGGGATCCACCTGGTTGACGCCGCGGGTCTGGAGCCGCATCAGCAGCCGCTGGAGCTCCGGGTCGTCCTCGGCGGTGACCGTGATGGTGGCCCGCGACGTGTCGACGGCGTCGTGGCCGACATCGACCTTGTCGATGACGTAGTCGCCGCCGTACTCCCGGATGTCGCTGAGGATGCGGCTCAGGATGCCGGTGTCCAGCAGGTGGCCGGTGATCTCGACGGTCTCGCTCTCACTCACGCGATGCACCCTAGCCACCCCGGGCCGGTGTCCGGGTCAGGTGGGTCAGAGCCGGGCGCCGTCGTCCCCGGGGTCGCGCGGGCCACTGGGCATCTTGACCACGAGGTAGAGGAAGCCGCCGATGAACCAGGCGATCAGGAGGTAGCCGATCCACGACGGCAGGTGCAGGCCCAGGACCAGCGCCGTCAGCAGGAGGGCGGGGGAGCCGAACAGCCCGATCCAGGCGACCAGACGGTCGGGCTCGACGCGCGGCAGCGGGGGCGGTGCCGGGGGGACGAACTGGTCGTCGTCCCAGGCAGCGGGTGCCTCGTCGGGCTCGCCGGGCTCGTCGCCCGCGTCGTGCCACGCCGGTGCGACCGGCGGCGGCAGGTCAACCTCGGTGCGGTCGACCTCGGCGCGGTCGCCGTAGTTCTCGACGATCGAGCGCCAGACGTCGTCTTCGTTGTCGGGCTGCACCCCACGAGCCTAGGCCCAGGGCGGTCAGGGGGCTGCGGTCACCCGGGCGACGAACGCGGCGGACTCCTCGAAGATCCGGTCGGCGTCGTTGTCGAGCGTGGCGACGTGGTAGCTCTCCTCCAGGCGGCGCTCGATGATCTCGCGCGACGAGACCTTCCCGGTGATGAGCGGCTGGGAGAGCTCGTCGACCACGTGGTCCACCGTGGAGCGGAAGTAGAGCAGCGGCGCCGTCACCTTGGGCAGGTCCGAGACGAGGGGCGGCCAGGCGCGGAACATCGAGTGGGCGGCCCGCAGCGGCGTGCGCGCGTAGCCGTGCTCCTCGCCGCCCTCCTTCTTGATGTCGTTGATGATGCCGGGGAACGACGGGACCAGGTGCTTGAGCACCGGGAGCAGCTTGACGTCGAAGCGACCCGTCGCGACGGCGGGGTTCACGACGACGACGCCGGCGATCCGGTCCGGGTGGTCCGCGGCCAGCCGCAGCACGAGGGCGCCGCCCATCGAGAGACCCGCGACGACCACGGCGTCGTTCTCGCCCGAGAGCTTCTCGAACGCCGAGGTGACCTCGGCGTACCAGTCGGCCCACGCGGTCTTGTTCATGTCCTGCCAGGTGGTGCCGTGACCCGGCAGCCGCGGCACCTCCACGGCGTACCCCTGCGCGGCGAGGTACTCGCCCCAGGGCTTCATCGAGGCCGGCGAACCGGTGAAGCCGTGGCTGAGCAGGACGCCGATCCGGCGGCCACCGGTGAGCTCCGGTCGGGCGTCGACGGAGAGGGGCGACGCCAGGGGGTGGATGGTCATGCGCCGAATTGTGCACCAGGGAGGCATCCGGCGTCCTGCGGGTCTAGGCTTCGCCGCGTCGGGTCCACCGGGCAGTCCGCCAGGATCTTGGGGAGGTTCGAGAGTGTTCTACTGGTTCCTGAAGTGGGTTGCCATCGGCCCCGTCCTGCGCATCGTGTTCCGCCCGCACGTCGAGGGTTCCGAGCACGTGCCGGACGTCGGCCCCGCGATCCTCGCCAGCAACCACCTCTCGTACGCCGACTGGCTGTTCATGCCGCTGACCCTCACCAGGCGGGTGACGTTCGTGGCGAAGGCCGAGTACTTCAACAGCCCCGGCATCAAGGGCTGGTTCCAGAAGAAGTTCTTCTCCGGTGCCGGTCAGGTCCCGATCGACCGCTCGGGTGCCTCGGCCGCCGAGGGTGCGCTCTCCGCGGCGAAGCGGATCCTCCAGCAGGGCGAGCTCTTCGGCATCTACCCCGAGGGCACCCGCTCCCACGACGGCAAGC
>JAOPYB010000281.1 GCA_025964835.1 Nocardioides sp.
CTTGTCGCCCTTGTCGGCCAGGTGCTCGTTGAAGATCCCCTCGAGGCGGGCCAGCGTCTCCTCGGGGAACAGCTGGCGGCCCGGGAGGAGGTAGCCGTTCGCACGGAAGAACTCGACATCGTGTTCGGTCAGCACGGTCGTCCCTTTCAGATCGGTGAAGCTCGTGTGCAGGACGCTACGACTCCGCGACCGCGGCCACGACGCCTCTGCTCAGGGCCGTTCGACTTATCTTCAGGCCCGCTCGAGGGCACGGATGATCTCGATGAAGAGCTCCATGTCCTCGACGTAGTCCTCGGGGCTCGTCTTGGGCGTCCCGCCGCTGGTCACGACGTCGTGGAAGTACTCCAGCTCGTGCGTGTACGGGTCCTTGAGGTGCGGCCTGATGACCGAGCGCTCGTAGGAGTCCCCGACCGTGCGCTCGATCTCGAGGGTGGTCGGCAGGTGCCGGACGTACGGGGTGTCGTACTGGACCTTCATGGACCCGGACTCGCCGAACACCTCGATGTGCGCGTCGAACCGCAGCTGCTCGTCGACGCCGGTCTCGTAGGTGACCACGAAGTCGCCGTAGTCGAGCAGCGCGACGAGGTAGCCGCCCCGGCGCCACATCTTCGCGGCCGACACCCGCTGCGGACGGCCGATCAGCTCGCGCATGGCCGAGAGGTCGTGGCTGCCGAGCCCGCAGAGCAGGCCGTAGGTCCACTCCAGCTCCTCGGGGACGTCGCCGAGCGCCTCCTTGACCAGTGCCGACCGGCGTGCCCACTTCTCCTCGGCGGCCGCCTGCGGGATGTCGTCGGGGCGCTCGACGTACGACGTCTGGTCGACGATCAGCCGGTTCTCGCCGATGATGTCGCGGACCCGGGCGTAGCGGATCTCGCCGAGCTCGGGAAGTCGCGCCACGGCCTCGGTGAACGCCGGCGCGAAGCGGCGCATGTAGGCGACCATCACGGTCCTGCCCGACCGGTCGCGGGCCGCGATGATCTCCTGGGCCTCGCGCGGGCTCAGGCACATCGGCTTCTCGACCAGCACGTCGATGCCGGCGTCGAGCGCGGCGATCGTGCACTCGGCGTGGTACTCGTCGCTGTTGAGGACGAAGACGCAGTCGAGGCCTCCCGCTGCGATCATCTCCGCCGCGTCGGTGAACCGTCGCTCGACGCGGTAGCGGTCACCGACGCTCTTGAGCAGACCGGGCGAGATGTCGCAGACCGCGGCCAGCTCGTAGCGGTCGGGCAACGACTCGATGATGGGAAGGTGGATGACCTGGGCGACCTCGCCCAGGCCGATCACTCCGACGCGTAGCCTGCTCAACTCTGGTGCCTCTCCTGTGGGTGGGGTGGTGCCGCTCGTCAGACCTTGGTCCAGACGGCGTTGTCGTCGGACGACCGCTCGACGGCGGCCAGGACCCGCTGGACCTGGAGCCCGTCGGCGAAGGACGGGGTCGGCGGGGTGCCGGTCGCGACGTCCCGGACGAAGTCGGCGATCTCGTTGACGAACGTGTGCTCGTAGCCGAGGCCGTGCCCGGGCGGCCACCACGCTCCGGTGTAGGGATGGTCGGGCTCGGTGACGTAGATCCGGCGGAAGCCGGCGTCGGCGGCCGGCACCGTGGCGTCGTACACGTGCAGCTCGTTCATCGCCTCGAAGTCGAAGGCGATGCTGCCGGCGGACCCGTTGATCTCGATGCGCATGCCGTTCTTGCGGCCGGTGGCGAAGCGGGTCGCCTCGTACGTCGCGAGCGCGCCGCCGTCGGTCCGGCCGAAGAAGACGGCCGCGTCGTCGACCGTCACCGGTCCCGTCTCCCGGTGCGCCTCGGAGCCGCCGCTGCCGCTCAGGCCGGAGGCCTCCGCCGGCAGCGGGCGACGGTCGACGAAGCGGATGAGGTGGCCGGCGACCTCGGTGAGCCGCTGACCGGTCAGGAACTGCGAGAGGTCGACGATGTGCGCGCCGATGTCACCGAGCGCGCCGGAGCCGGCCTTGTCCTTCTGCAGGCGCCACACGAGCGGGAACTCCGGGTCGACGATCCAGTCCTGGAGGTACTGCGCGCGGATGTGCCGGATCGTGCCGACCGCCCCGCCCGCGATCAGCCGACGGGCCTGGGCGAGCGCGGGCGTGCGGCGGTAGCTGAACCCGACCGACGAGAGCACGCCGCGGCTGCGGGCGGCGTCGGCCGCGGCCGACATCTGCTCCGCCTCGGCGACCGTGTTGGCCAGGGGCTTCTCGCACAGCACGTGCTTGCCCGCCTCGAGCGCGGCGATCGCGATCTCGGCGTGGGTGTCGCCCGGGGTGCAGATGTCGACGACCTGCACGTCGTCACGGTCGAGCACGTCGCGCCAGTCGGTGGTCCAGGCGGCCCAGCCGAGCTTCTCGGCGGCGTCGCGGGTGGCCGACTCGGCGCGACCGCAGACCAGGTTCATCTCCGGGCGCACGGGCAGGTCGAAGAACCGGTGCGCGGTGCGCCAGCCCTGCGAGTGGGCGGCGCCCATGAAGGCGTAGCCGATCATCGCGACACCGAGGGGGGACCCGGTCTGCCCCGTCTCGTGCACGCTCATGCGCTCTCCCTCGGGCCGTGCGGTGTCATCGTGCAAATCGTTTTAGTAGGCGAACGCTATGGCGTCGTCCTCGTGTGGTCAATGGGGTTCACCCCCGTTTGTGCAGCGAACCGAGGCCGAGCTCCGAGCCGCGGGGGAACGACGCCTGGGCGCCGGGCCGCGCCACCGCGTAGGAGCCCGCGCGCACCCCGACCCGGGCCGCGTCGACGAGGCCGATCCCGGCACTCAGGGCGGCCGCGAGCGCGCCGGTGAAGGCGTCGCCGGCACCGGTGGTGTCGACGACCTGGGAGACCTGCGCCGGGACGTGGTCGACCTGGTCGCCGCACGCGACGATCGCGCCCGCGGCGCCGATCGTGACTACGACCGACCGCGCCCGGCCACTGAGCTCGCGGGCCGCCCGGGTGGCTTCCTCCCGGCCGCGGACCTCGCGGCCGAGCAGGCCGCTGGCCTCGGACTCGTTGACGACGAGCGGGTCGCAGAGGGCGAGCACCTCGGCGGGCACCGGCCGGTACGGCGCGAGGTTCACGACCGCCCTGGCGCCGACCTGACCAGCGGCGCGGACGGCAGCGTCGAAGGCCGCCTCGGGGATCTCGGCCTGGACCACCAGCACGCCGGTGGAGGAGAGCCGCTCGCGAACGGCGCGTGCGGTGGTGGCCGCCTCGAGCAGCAGGTTCGCCCCGGGGGCGACCACGATGGAGTTCTCCCCGTGGGCGTCGACCATCACGAAGGCCATGCCGGTGCGGGCGCTCGTGGCGGCCATCTCGGTGGTGTCGACCCAGGCCGCGGCCAGGTCCGTGGCGAGGGCCCGGCCGTCGTCGTCGCGCCCGACCCGGGCGACCAGCGCGGTGCGTGCGCCGAGCAGGCTGGCGGCGACCGCCTGGTTGCCGCCCTTGCCGCCCGATCCGACGGACGCCTCGCCGCCGAGCACGGTCTCGCCCGGCGCGGGCAGCACGTCGACCCGACAGACGTAGTCACGGTTCACGGAGCCCACGACCACCACGTCGAAGCCGGTCACGGCAGGCCCGCCATCCGCTCGAGGAACAGCGCCCGGAACGCTTCGGCGTCGACCGCGGTCGCGATCCGGCAGTTCGGCGCGGGCGGGTCCTCCCACATGAGCAGGTCGGCGACCGCGACTCCGCGCGTGACCCGGCCCGCTGTCTCGACGGCCACGCGGGCGTCCTGCCAGGTCACGAGGTCCGGCCTGGTCACGACGGCGACCGCGAGCGGGTCGTGCAGGGCGCAGCTGCCCTGCTCGAGCTGCTCGCGCGGTTTCACCCGCTCCTGGAAGTCGATCCAGCCCTCGGTTAACTCGGCGGCCAGCTTGCCGAACTCCGCACCCTCGGCGAGCAGGGCGCAGTCCGCGCGGCTCAGGCGCACCCGACGGGTCACGTCGAGACCGACCAGGCGCAGCGCCGCCCCGCTGTCGAGCACGATCTGCGCGGCGTCGGGGTCACACCAGAAGTTGTACTCACCGGGCATCCGTCCGACGTTGGTCTGCTCGAGGTAGACACCGCCCATCACGACGATCTCGCGCACCGCGGACGCGACCCGGGGCTCGAGCATGAGTGCCAGGGCCACGTTGGTGAGCGGGCCGATCGTGACCAGCGTCAGCTCGCCGGGCTCCGCCATCACCCGCGTGACGATCTCGGCGGCGGCGTAGGCACCCTCGGAGGCCGGCGCCGCCAGGTCGCCGTGCCACAGCGCCGGGTTGAGCGGGCGTCCGGCACCCCGCACCACCGCGACGTCGGTGCGCCCCAGCACCCCCAGCAGCTCCGTCGTCAGCCGGGTCGAGGTGTCGACGTCGCTGTTGCCCCCGACCGTGGTGACCACCTCGACGCACAGGCCCGGGTCGGCGAGAGCCAGCGCGAGTGCGAAGCCGTCGTCGATGTCCGACCCGGGCGCGCCCATCGCCAGGTCGGTGTCGAGGATGATCCGCGTCAGCGGCTCGCCCACCGCAGGCCCCGCTCGGTGAGCGTCCGGACGTCGGGGTGGTCGAGGTCCTCGAGCTTGTGACCGATCGTGGAGACGAAGACCTTGCCCTGTCCCCACACCCGGGTCCACACCGCCGGGCAGGTGACCTCCTGGCGCCACGGGGTGTCGTCGCGGACGCCGAAGGTGGTCGTCGCGAGCACGTCGTTCAGCTCGTCGGTCAGCACCCAGTACTGCTCGGTGTCCAGCGACCACACCGGGTTGAGCCCGGCCACGAGCTCGTGGTCGGCCTTCTCGGGCAGCACCCGCACGTCGTACGGGACGAAGCCGCCGGGGTGAGCAGCCCACTGGCCGCCGGTGAGGTGGAGGTAGTCGGGCGACCCGCGGTAGGAGTCGCAGACACCTCCGTGCCAGCCGGCGAGGCCGGTGCCCGCCGCAACGGCTGCCGACAGGCCGAGCACCTGCTCGTCGGTCGCCTCGCCCTGCGTGTAGCACTGCACGACCAGGTCGGTGGCGGCCATCACGTCGGCGTCGGCGTAGACCTCGGGGCCGTCGTGCACCTCGAGGGCGAAGCCGTGCTCCTGGAGGAACGGCATGAACCGTTCGGTTGCCTCGACCGGGCTGTGGCCCTCCCATCCACCGCGGACGATCAGGGCCTGGCGTGTTCGGGAGATCTCCATGGGCGGGAACGCTAGCCAATCGATTTGCCCTTGGCTAGCGATCTGCTCTGGCGACCCGCGCCGGCCGTCTGCCATCGTGGCGCCGTGGCACTCTTCGACGAGACCGCGGCCTGGGTGGCCGACTACCAGAGCCGGGCCCGGCTGACCGGGGAGACGCGGATCGCCGACCTCGCCCAGGCGGCTCCCCATCCCCGTCGCGACCTGGTCGCGTGCACCGCGACGTTCCGGCCCGGCCCCGATGCGGCGCAGCGGCGCCAGGTCGTGCTCGTCGAAGGGGGGCGGCACCGCCCGGTGCTCCCCGACGCGGCCGCGTCGAGCTCTCCGGTCTGGTCCGCCGACGGCGACCGGCTGTGCGTCCTCGCGACCGGAGCCGACGACCTGGTGACGGTGGTCGTCCTGGACGTGAGCGGTGTCGAGATGACCCGGGCCACGGGGCTCGGCGGGTCGGCCGAGCTGGCCCGGTGGTCACCGGACGGGACCCGGCTGGCCCTCGTCGTCGCCGACCCGGGCGCCGAGATCTCCGACGTGTGGGGCTCGGGCACGGTCGGCGGTGGCACCGACGAGTCGTGGCGCCCGCACGTGCAGCCCGACGACGGGGGCAGGCGCCGGCTGCTGGTCTGGGACGTGACGGAGGCATCGCACCGGACCGTGACCGCGCTCAACGTGTGGGAGACCGACTGGTGTGGCGACGACCTGGTCGCCGTGGTGAGCGACGGGGCGGGCGAGGACGCGTGGTACTCCGCCCGGCTGATGCGGCTGGGCCTGGACGGCGAGGTGGCGCCGTTGTACGACGCCACCCACCAGCTGGCCCGGCCGAGCGGCTCCCCCGACGGCCGCACCTGGTCGGTGCTGACCGGCTTCGCGAGCGACCGCGACCTGCTCGCCGGCTCGCTCGTCGTCGGCCGCCCGGGACCGGCGCCGACCGTTCTCGCGACCGCGGACACCCACGTCACCGAGCACCGGTGGGTCTCCGACGACGTCGTGCTCTTCATCGGGCACCGCGGCCTCGACACCGTGGTGGGCTCCGTCGACGCCCGCACCGGCGACAGCACCGAGATCTGGAGCGGTCGTGCCACCACGGGCACCTACCAGCCCGAGCTCGGCGGGCTGTCCCCGACCGGCGAGCCCGTGCTGGTCCTGGAGCAGCACGACCTGCCTCCGCGACTCGTGCGGCTGGGCACCGACGGCGTCGCCGTGCTGCTGGACAGCGCGGGCCCGGGGACCGCGCACGTCATCGGCTCCACGGGCGAGACCCGGTCGGTGACCTGGACCTCTCCCGACGCGATGCCCATGGAGGGACTGCTGACCCTGCCGCGCGGCGACGGGCCGCACCCCCTGGTGGTCCACGTGCACGGTGGCCCGGTGGGCGCCTACCAGGACGGGTGGATCGGCCGGGATGCGCACACCACGATCCTGGTCGCCCGCGGCTACGCGGCGTTCCGTCCCAACCCCCGGGGCAGCGCGGGGCGCGGCGCGGCCTTCGCCGAGGCGGTGCTCGGAGACATGGGCGGCCTCGACGTCCAGGACATCCTGAGCGGGGTCGACACCCTGGTCACGGCGGGCCTGGTCGACCGGGAGCGGGTCGGGATCACCGGACAGAGCTACGCCGGCTTCATGGCTGCCTGGATGCCCTGCCTGAGCGACCTGTTCGCGGCGTCGGTGGCGCGATCGCCCTGCACCGACTGGCGCTCGCAGCACCTGACGAGCAACATCGCCGAGTTCGACCGGCTGTTCCTCGAGGGCGACCCGTTCGACCCGGGGTCGCAGTACCAGACCCGCAACCCGCTCACGCACCATGCGCAGTGCCGCACGCCGATGTTGCTGACGGCCGGGTCGCTGGACCTCGCGACGCCGGTCAACCAGGCCCAGCAGATGTACAAGGCGCTCTCGGAGCGCGGGGTGGAGTCCGCCCTCGCGATCTACCCCGAGGAGGGGCACGGCGTGCAGGCGCCGCCCGCGCTCGCCGACCAGTGCGCGCGGATGGTCTCGTGGTTCGAGAGGTTCATGCCCGCCCAGCGCTGACCCGCCCGAAACTTTCGGGCGGGTCAGTTTCGGGCGGGTCAGACGATGTCGGGGGCCTTCACCCGGGCCTCGTCGGCCTCCTGGTCGGTGAGCTGGGTCTGGCTCAGCCGCTCGGCCTCGACCCGGCGCAGGTAGTGGTCGACCTCGTCGTCGAGGCGGGCCCGGTCCCAGCCGAGCTCGTCGGCCA
>JAOPYB010000290.1 GCA_025964835.1 Nocardioides sp.
GTTGTCGATGCCCTTGAAGCTCAGCGTCGGACCGAGGTGGTTGCCCTCGGCGGTGTGGTTGTAGACCACGTCGAGGATGACCTCGATGCCGGCCGCGTGCATCGCCTTGACCATCGCCTTGAACTCCTGCACCTGCATGCCGTGCTCGCGGTTGGAGGCGTACTCGGCGTGCGGGGCGAAGAAACCGAGGGTGTTGTAGCCCCAGTAGTTGCGCAGGCCCTTGTCGAGCAGGGTGCTGTCCTGGACGAACTGGTGGACCGGCATCAGCTCGATCGCGGTCACGCCGAGCTTGGTCAGGTGCTCGGTGATCGCGGGGTGGGCGAGCCCGGCGTACGTGCCGCGCTGCTCCTCGGGCACGTCCGGGTGCAGCTGGGTGAGGCCCTTGACGTGCGCCTCGTAGATGAACGACTCGTTGTAGGGGATGTCGAGGCGGCGGTCGCCCTCCCAGTCGAAGAACGGCGTGATCACGACGCTCTTCTGCATGTGCTGCGCCGAGTCGTCGTCATTGCGCGAGTCGGGGTCGCCGAAGTTGTAGCCGAACAGCGACTGGTCCCAGTCGATCTCGCCGGAGGTCGCCTTGGCGTAGGGGTCCATCAGCAGCTTGTTCGGGTTGCAGCGCAGGCCCTTGTCGGGCTCGTACGGGCCGTGCACGCGGTAGCCGTAGCGCTGGCCGGGCTGGGCGGTCGGGAGGTAGCAGTGCCAGACGTAGGCGTCGACCTCGGTCACCTCGACCCGGGTCTCCGCGCCGTCCGCGTCGAAGAGGCAGAGCTCGACCCGCTCCGCGGCCTCGCTGAAGAGCGCGAAGTTGGTGCCGCTCCCGTCGAACGTCGCGCCCAGGGGGTACGCCGTCCCCGGCCAGGTCTCCACCACTGTTCCTCCTGCGTCACTGGTCGGGGCCCGGCTGTCGTCAGCAGTGCTCGTCGAAGTCATTGGATCGATCAAAGCATAGGTGCCGGCGAGGCCACCTCACCCCGATGGGCACCACGGGCCGCGGGCACCGTGATCGTCGTCACGGGAATGCCCGGCGCCGTCGCCGGGTTGCGGGAACACGTGACCATGTCCAGGGACGGCCGCGAGATCACCCGCGCGAGTGTCGGGCTGCGCAGCGAGCGCGGGCCGATCCTGCTGGCGGTGATGCTGAGCATCGGGCTGGTGGCGATCGATGCCACGATCCTCGCCACCGCCGTCCCCTCCGTGGTCGACGACCTCGGCGGGTTCGCGCAGTTCCCGTGGCTCTTCTCGGTCTACCTGCTGGCGCAGGCCGTCACGGTGCCCGTCTACGGCAAGCTGGCCGACCTGTTCGGGCGCAAGCCCGTGATGCTGGTCGGTGTCACGCTCTTCGTGGTCGGCTCGCTGCTGTGCGGCGCAGCCTGGAGCATGGGCAGCCTGATCGCCTTCCGGGCCGTCCAGGGCATCGGCGCCGGCGCGGTGCTGCCGATCGGCATGACGATCGTCGGCGACATCTACTCGCTCGAGGAGCGGGCCAAGGTGCAGGGCTACGTCGCGAGCGTGTGGGCCGCGGCCTCGGTCGTCGGCCCGACGCTCGGCGGCGTCTTCTCCGACTACCTGTCCTGGCGCTGGATCTTCTTCGTGAACCTGCCCATCGGGCTGGCGGCGGCCGTGGTGCTGTGGCGGCGCTTCGACGAGCGGATCGAGCGGACGAAGCACCGGATCGACTACGCGGGTGCCGGCCTGCTCGCGGCCGGCGGCGTGTTGCTGCTCCTCGCCCTGCTCGAGGGCGGCGTCCGGTGGGGCTGGGCGTCCGGCACCAGCCTGGCGCTCTTCGCGGTGGCGGCGGCCCTGCTCGTCGCCTTCGTGCTGGTCGAGAGGCGGGCCACCGAGCCGGTCCTGCCGCTCTGGATCTTCCGGAGCCGGGTCCTCAATGCCGCGGCGCTCGGCTCGCTCGTGGTGGGCGTGCTGATGCTGGGCCTGTCGTCGTACGTCCCGCTGTTCGCGCAGGTCGTCCTGGGCCACGGTGCCGTGGTCGCCGGGCTCACGCTGGCCGCGATGACGATCGGCTGGCCGATCGCGGCCTCGACCTCGGGCCGCTTCTACCTGTCGATCGGCTTCCGCGCCACGATGCTGATGGGCGCGGCCTTCGCGGTCGCGGGAGCAGCGCTGCTGGTGAGCGTCGGTGCCGACACCTCGCTTTTCCGCCTGGCCGCGTCGTGCTTCCTGATGGGCATCGGCTTCGGCTTCGTCGCGAGCCCGGCGATCGTGGCGGCGCAGTCGTCCGTCACCTGGCAGCACCGGGGCGTCGCGACCGGCTCCAACATGTTCGCCCGCTCGGTGGGCAGCTCGGTCGGCGTCGCCGTCTTCGGCGCGATCGCCAACGGAGTCGTCGCCCGCCGCCTCGGCGGTGGCGTGCCGGACCTCGAGCACCTCCCGCCCGGCGTGCTGGCGCCCGCGATCCACGCGGTCTTCGTGGCCTCGGCGATCCTGTCCGTGCTGCTCGTGGCAGTGGGGATTCTCATGCCGCGACGGATCGTGGAGCCGGCTACCGACCAGTAGGATCCGGTCCATGAAGCGTGAGATCTACGACGAGGACCACGAGGCCTTCCGCGCCTCCGTCAGGGAGTTCCTGGACCGCGAGGTCGTGCCGCATCTCGACGAGTACACCCAGGCCCACGGGCTGCCGCGTGAGTTCTGGACCTCGGCCGGCAAACAGGGCTTCCTCGGCCTCGAGGTTCCAGAAGCGTACGGCGGCCAGATCGAGGATGCGGGGGCCGGCGACTACCGCTTCAACGCGGTGCTCACCGAGGAGCTCGCCAAGGTCAACATGACCCTGCCGAGCTGCGTCGGCATCCACGCCGACATCGTGGCGCCGTACCTCGTGCACCTCACCACCGAGGAGCAGAAGCAGCGCTGGTTGCCGAAGTTCTGCACCGGCGAGCTGGTCACGGCCATCGGCATGACCGAGCCCGGCGGCGGTTCCGACCTCGCCAACCTCAAGACGACGGCCGTGCGCGACGGCGACGACTGGGTCATCAACGGCTCCAAGACGTTCATCACCAACGGCGGCAGCGCCGACCTGGTCGTGGTCGCCGCCCGCACCGCGCCCGAGAAGAAGGCCAAGGGCATCTCGCTCTTCGGCATCGCGACCGGCCAGCCCGGCTACTCCGTCGGCCGGGTCCTCGACAAGGTCGGCCAGGACGAGTCCGACACCGCCGAGCTCGCGTTCGAGGACGTCCGGGTCAGCAACGACGACCTGATCGGCGAGCTGGACACCGGCTTCAT
>JAOPYB010000044.1 GCA_025964835.1 Nocardioides sp.
AGCATGCCGTAGTGCTCCATGTAGTTGACGACCTCGAGGAGCGAGAAGCCCACGACCGCCTGGACCAGGAGGTACGGCGTGATGCCGACGCCGAGCCAGGCGATCATCGCGCCCCAGAGCACCGCCGACATCAGCCAGGCGTTGAGCACGTCGTTGCCGACCCGGAACGGGTGCTTCTTCTTGCGGGCGTAGCGACGCTTCTCGAGACGCCAGGCGTTCTTGACCGAGCCGCCCACCGTGCGCGGCCAGAACTCGTAGAAGCTCTCGCCGAACCGGCTGCTCGCGGGATCCTCCGGCGTCGCGACGCGAACGTGGTGGCCGCGGTTGTGCTCGATGTAGAAGTGGCCGTAGAAGCTCTGGGCCAGCGCGATCTTGGACAGCCAGCGCTCGTGGCTCTCCTTCTTGTGGCCGAGCTCGTGGGCGGTGTTGATGCCGATCCCGCCGATGCACCCGATCGAGATCGCGAGCCCGATCTTGTCGACCGTGCTCAGGTCGCCCTGGCCGTGGCCGAGGAGGGCGAGCGGGTCCCCGCCGGCGATCAGCCAGAACGCGCCGACGAAGCCGACGTACTGGATCGGCAGGAAGAGATAGGTGATCCAGCGGTAGTAGCGGTCCTGCTCCAGCGCCTCGATCACGTCGTCGGGCGGGTTCGAGCGGTCCAGCCCGGCGAACAGGTCGATCGCGGGCACCACCACGAGGATCACGACCGGGCCGATCCAGAAGAAGACGCCGAGGCCGGTGGCGGCCCAGAGCCCGTAGCCGACGAACGCCAGGGACGGGACGACGAGGCCGATCAGCCAGAGGTAGCGCTTGCGGTCACGCCACTGCCCGGTCGAGCCCGCCGGGACGGTGCTGTTCGCGATCGAGGACATCGGGACGCCTTCCTGCCTGGAGCGAAGTTTACATGACCATACGGTTTGTAAACCTCGTTGACAAGAGGGGTCCCGCTGTAAAGCGCGACCCGCCCGAAACTTTCGGGCGGGTCAGCGTGGTCAGCGGTCGTTCGCCAGGTGTGCCCGCTCCTGGCCCGCGCCGGCGGCGGCGAGGATGTCCTGGGTGAGGTGCTGCGCGCCCAGGCAGCGGAACCGCAGCGCGTGTCGCGACACGCGCAGCGTGATGGTCTTGGAGACCATGCCCGGCGAGAGGTCGGCGCCGGTGATGTCGGCGACGTTCAGCTCCAGCATCCGCACGCCCTTGCGCGTCGAGTGCGGCATGAACGTCAGGTGCAGGCTGGTCAGGGTGAGTCGACCCGGGACCCACATGCTCCCCCAGGTGGTCCGGAAGCGGTCCACGGCGTCCGGCTGCGCGCTCCTGCTCCCCCGAGGCACGGCGTCCTCGACCGACAGGTGCCCGGCCTTCGACGCGATCACTCCGTAGGACATGGCCCCAGTGTGCTCCCGGTCAGGACCATCGAACGGCGCTCCGGTCCCGCCAATCCTCGAAAAGGCCAGATTTGTCTTTCCTGTCGTACGCCTCCCCCGAGCGGTTCCAGAGCGCCAGGTAGAGGCCGACGGCCGGTCCGGTGAGCTCCACATCGCCCTCCGCGGGCACGCCCGTACGCCGGGTGGTCACCGGGGGACGCGGCCCGAGGCGCACCTCCCACCAGTCCTCGGCGTCATCCGGGGCGACCACGAGGGTCGTGTCCTCCTCGGTCCGCAGCCGCGACCGGGGACGGGTCAGGAAGCCCCCGAGCAGCTCGTCGATCCCGTCCACGGCCAGCGCAGGCTCGAGCCAGGTGTCCTCCGCCCGGGGGTAGCGGCCGAGGGCGGCCGCCAGGGCGTCGACCGCGTGGATGGTCGTCTCGTGGCACTGCCGCCGGGCCCAGAACCGCCGGGCCGGCGGTGCGTCGTTGAGGAAGACCAGCGCCGGTGCGTCGTCCGCGGCCGCGGTCACGGCCTGCGCCACCTCGATCGCCCCGTCCCGCAGCCACTCGAGCGGGTCCGGCGCCCCATGCCCCAGCGCCTCGAGAGCGTCCGGGTCGACCTCGGTGCCGCTCAGGGTCGCTGCCGACCAGCGGTGCACCATTCCCTGGTGCGCGACCAGGTCGCGGACGCTCCAGTCCGGGCAGGTCGAAGGGCAGGCGCACCAGACTCAGGAACCCGGCCGCCGCCAGGAACGTCACCGCGTCGAAGCCGAGCGCCCACCCCGGGCCACGGTGGCGACCAGGATCCCGGAGGTCGCCGGTCCGACCATCCGGAGCACGCTGTCCGACTGACCGATCAGGAGGTGGGCGGACTTCCGCTCCTCGGGTGGCAGCAGGATCGGCACCATGCCGTGGAAGGCCGGGTAGCTCACCGCGAAGACGGTGCCGCTGACGAACTGGAGGACGACCAGCTGCCAGATGTGCGCGTGGTGGCTGAGCACGAGCCCGGCGGCGGCGGCCTGGATGACGCCCTGGGCGAGGTCGCAGCCGCGCAGGACCAGCGCCCGCGGGAGACGGTCGGCCAGCGCACCGCCCACGAGCATGAACGCCACCATCGGGACCGTCCACGCCGCCGGGACCCACCGGCGGCGGTGGCCGATGCCACCCTGAATGACGGACCAGCCCCCCGCCAGCCCGCCGGTCAGCCCGCCGGTCGGCGCGCCCCTCGGCCCGCCCGTCAGCGCACGGAGAGCCGGGTGCCGTGCGGCCGGTACTTCCGGGTCGTGCAGACGTTGACGGCGAGGGGCAGCCGGAAGTAGGCGTCCACGTCGTTGATGGTCATCCGGAACGCGACGGCGTCCCCGGCCCGGCACTGGCTCGGCACGGTCGGCCCCGGGTCCACCCAGGACAGCACCGACCTGGCCGTGTGGCCGGCTTCGATCACGACCCGCCCACCCGAGCCGGCGCCCGGGTTGCGGGTCGACTTGTAGCCGATCGGGCCGTGGGCACTGCGGAACCGGTAGCGGGTGAGCCCCGTCGTGGAGCAGTCCTCGGCGCTGGTGTTGGTCACCCGGACGGTCTGGAAGCGCGACCCGGCCGCGCCCTCGAGGTGCCCCTTGCCGACGTGCAGGTCGCCCGGCGAGCACACCGGGACCGCGGCGCCCGCGCTCACCGGTGCGAGCGCGGTCGCGGCCGAGGCGGGCAGCGCGACAGCGGAGACGGCCACCAGGGCGGCCAACGTGCGGAACCTCGTCATCTTCGTGTCCTCTCGTGGTGGGTACGTCGTGACACCCTCCTCCTCACACGCGATCGGGAGCCCCACGGTTGCATCGCATCCCCGCGGTGGCGGAGATTGGACCGATGGCAACCAGCGCGTCACCCGGCGACCGTCCCTGCGGCATCGACTTCGGCGGCACCGGCATCAAGGCGGCGACGGTCGACCTCGAGGTCGGTGACTTCACTGCCGAACGGCTCCGCACCCGCACGCCCGACCCGAGCACCCCCGAGGCGGTCGCGGAGGTCTTCGTCGCGCTCCTCGGGCAGCTCCCCGACTCGCGGGGCCCGGTCGGGGTCACGGTGCCCGGCGTGGTCCGCCACGGCGTCGTCCACTCGGCCGCCAACATCCACAGGTCCTGGATCGGCACCGACGCCGACGCGCTCTTCACCCGGGCGACCGGGCGCGACGTGCACGTCGTCAACGACGCGGACGCCGCCGGCCTCGCCGAGGTGCGGTACGGCGCGGCCAAGGGCCGGCGCGGCCTGGTGATCGTCACGACCCTGGGCACCGGCATCGGCTCGGCACTGGTGCACGACGGTGCCCTGGTGCCCAACTCCGAGCTGGGCCACCTCGAGGTCGACGGGCACGAGGCCGAGTCCCGGGCCGCCAACAGCGCCCGCGAGTCCGAGGACCTCTCCTGGGAGCAGTGGGCCGAGCGGCTCACGGCGTACTACCGGACCCTCGAGAAGCTCTTCTCCCCCGAGCTCTTCGTCGTGGGGGGCGGGATCAGCAAGAAGGCCGACCACTTCCTGCCGCTGCTCGACCTCGAGACCGAGATCGTGCCCGCGGCCCTGCGCAACAAGGCCGGCATCGTCGGCGCCGCCCTCTACGCCACCGAGTGAGCCTCAGTCGATGGTGCCCCGGATGGCCGCGGCCACGGCCTTGGGCACGTCGGCGTGGAAGACGCTCGGGATGATGAAGTTGGGGTTGAGCTCCTCGTCCTTCACCACGTGCGCGATCGCCTCGGCGGCGCGGAGCAGCATGTCGATGGTGATCTCCGAGGCGCGGGCGTCGAGCAGGCCGCGGAAGACGCCCGGGAAGGCCAGCACGTTGTTGATCTGGTTCGGGTAGTCCGAGCGACCACTGGCGACGACGGCGGCGTACTTCTCGGCCTCCGCGGGGTCGACCTCGGGGTCGGGGTTGGCGAGCGCGAAGACGACCGGCTGCTCGGCCATGTCCTGGATCCACTCGGCCCGCAGGACCCCCGGCGCGCTGACGCCGATGAACACGTCGGCGCCGGCGAGCCCCGCGCGCAGGTCACCCCGGACGCGGCGCGGGTTGGTCACCTCGGCGAGCTGCTTCTTCGCCTGCGGCAGCGAGTCGTCGTCCGCGGACAGGCAGCCCTCGCGGTCCCAGACCACGACGTCGGTGACGCCGGCGGCGAGCAGCAGCGTGACGATCGCGGTGCCGGCAGCGCCCGCACCGGAGACCACCACCCGCACCTCGGGGAGCGTCTTGCGGACGACGCGGAGCGCGTTCGTCAGGGCCGCGAGCACCACGATCGCGGTGCCGTGCTGGTCGTCGTGGAAGACCGGGATGTCGAGGCTGGCGCGCAGCCGGCGCTCGATCTCGAAGCAGCGGGGCGCGGCGATGTCCTCGAGGTTGATGCCGCCGAAGCCCGGCGCGATCATCTCGACGGCGCGGACGATCTCGTCGGTGTCCTGGGTGTCCAGGCAGATCGGCCACGCGTCGATGTTGGCGAACCGCTTGAAGAGGGCTGCCTTGCCCTCCATCACCGGCATCGCGGCGCCCGGGCCGATGTTACCGAGGCCCAGGACGGCCGAGCCGTCGGTCACGACGGCCACGGTGTTGCCCTTGGTCGTGAGCCGCCAGACGTCCTCGGGGTGCTCGGCGATCGCCATGCTGACGCGGCCCACCCCGGGCGTGTAGGCCATGGAGAGGTCGTCGCGGTTGCGCAGCGGCACCTTCGAGCTGACCTCGATCTTGCCGCCGAGGTGCAGCAGGAACGTCCGGTCGCTGGTCTTGTAGACCTCCACCCCCGCGACCGTGTCGACCGCCGCCTCGAGCGTCTTGGCGTGCTCGCCGTCGCTCGCCGAGCAGGTGACGTCGACGACGAGCCGCTCGTGGCTGGACTCCGCGACGTCGATCGCGGTCACGATCCCGCCCGCCTCGGCGATCGCGGTCGCGACCGCTCCCACGACCCCGTGGTCGGGCGCGGTGTGCAGGCGCATGGTGATCGAGTACGACGAGGTGGTGGCGGCCATGG
>JAOPYB010000046.1 GCA_025964835.1 Nocardioides sp.
TCCCGAAGGACCGACACCCGATGCGCTTCCCCCTGCTCCTGGCCCTCGTGGTCGCCGCCCCCGCCCTCGCCGCGTGCACCGAGAACACGACGGCCGACAAGGGCGACCCCCGCAGCATCTCGGTCACGTCGACCGAGAGCGGCTGCGAGGTCTCGAGCGTCGAGGCGCCGGCCGGCACGCTGAAGTTCGACGTGTCGAACGACGGGTCGAAGGTCACCGAGTTCTACCTCCTCGGCGAGGACGGGCTCCGGATCGTCGGCGAGGTCGAGAACATCGGGCCCAACCTCGACCGGCAGCTCGTCGTCAACGCACCTGCCGGCAGCTACCTGACCGCCTGCAAGCCGGGCATGAAGGGCGAGGGCATCCGCGCCGCCTTCACCGTGACCGCTTCCGACGAGAAGGTCGCGGCCACGGCCGACGAGCAGCAGCTCATCGACGAGGCCCAGGCCAACTACGCGTCGTACATCCAGGACCAGTCCGACCAGCTCCTCGTCAAGACCCAGGCGTTCGTCGGGGCCTACAAGGCGGGCGACGACCGGACCGCCAAGTCCATCTACGCCGCCGCCCGCACGCACTGGGAGCGGATCGAGACCGTCGCCGAGTCGTTCGGCGACCTCGACCCGAAGATGGACGCCCGCGAGGCCGACCTCGTGCCCGGCCAGAGGTGGACCGGCTGGCACCGCCTCGAGAAGGACCTGTGGCCGGCCCGCGCGGAGAAGTACGACGCCCTCTCGATGAAGCAGCGCGCCGTGTACGCCGACGACCTGCTCGCGAACACCCGGACGCTCGACCAGCGCATCGGCAAGCTCGACTTCACGGTCGACCAGATCACCAACGGCTCGCGCGGACTGCTCGAGGAGGTCGCGACCGGCAAGGTCACCGGCGAGGAGGAGTACTGGTCGCGGACCGACCTGTGGGACTTCCAGGCCAATGTCGACGGCGCGCGGATCGGCTTCGAGGGCGTCCGCCCGCTGCTGGAGCAGAAGGACCCCGAGCTCGCGAAGACCCTCGACGAGCGGTTCTCGGCGCTGCAGAAGCTGCTCGACGCCCAGCGCGTCGGCGACGGCTTCCGCTACTACGACGAGCTGTCGCCCGAGGAGATCAAGGCCCTCGCCGACGCCGTCAACGCGCTGTCCGAGCCGCTCTCGAGGCTGACCGCGGCGGTGCTGTCCTGACCGCGCACCTCTCTCGCCGAGGCCTCATCGGTGGCGGCGCGGCCGCCGCCGGGGTGGCCGGTGCCTTCCTGGCCGGCCGCGCCAGCGAGGCGGACTCGGGCGCGTCCGGAGCGCCCCTGACCTACGCGTTCCGCGGCGAGCACCAGGCGGGCATCGTGACCCCGGCCCAGGACCGGCTGCACTTCGCCGCGTTCGACGTCACCACGCAGTCGCGTGCCCAGCTCGTCGCGCTGCTCAAGGCGTGGACGGCCGCGGCCGACCGGATGACCCGCGGCCTGTCCGCGGGCGAGATCGGACCCGTCGACGGCGCGGACAACCTGCCGCCCGACGACACCGGCGAGGCCATCGGGCTGACGCCCGGGGGGCTGACGATCACGTTCGGCTTCGGCCCGGGGCTCTTCCGCGACGCGGACGGCAAGGACCGCTTCGGGCTGGCCGACCGGCGCCCGCAGGCGCTCGTGGACCTGCCGCACTTCCCGGGCGACAACCTCGACCCGGCCCGCTCCTACGGCGACCTCTGCGTGCAGGCCTGCGCCGAGGACCCCCAGGTCGCGGTGCACGCGATCCGCAACCTGGCCAGGATCGGCTTCGGCACGGTCGCGGTCCGCTGGTCGCAGCTCGGCTTCGGCCGTACGTCGACCACCTCGACCGAGCAGTCCACTCCGCGCAACCTCTTCGGCTTCAAGGACGGCACCGCCAACGTCAAGGCCCAGGAGGCGCGGGCCCTCGACGAGCACGTCTGGGTCGGCGGGGACGACGACCCGGGCGCGTCCTGGCTGGCCGGGGGCTCCTACCTCGTCGCCCGCCGGATCAACATGACGATCGAGGTCTGGGACCGACAGTCGCTGGGGGACCAGGAGTCGTTCGTCGGCCGCACCAAGGGCACCGGCGCGCCGCTGTCCGGCGGCGAGGAGTTCACGGAGCCCGACTTCTCGATGCCCGGCCACGACGGCCCGGTGATCCCGAAGGACGCGCACGTCCGGGTGGTCCACCCCGACCAGAACGACGGCGTCCGGATGCTTCGCCGTGGCTACAACTTCGTCGACGGCACCGACGCGCTCGGCGGCCTCGACGCGGGGCTGTTCTTCCTGGCCTACCTCCGGGACCCGCGCACGCACTTCATCCCGGTCCAGACCCGGATGGCGAAGGCGGACTCGCTCATGGAGTACCTCAAGGTCACCGGCTCCGCGCTCTTCGCGGTGCCGCCCGGCGCCGGCCCCGGCGAGCACGTCGGCCAGGCGCTCTTCGCCTGAGCGGCCACCGCCGGTCAGGCGTCCAGGCGCACCAGCACGACGGTGTCGGCGTACTGCTGCCCGGTGCGGCGCTGACCGGTGAGCCGGCCGAGGAACCGGCTGACGGTTGCCAGCACGCCGTACTTCGCGCGGACCCGCGCCTGCACCTCGTCGAAGAGCCGGCCCGACCGGACCAGCTCCGCCGTCCCGGCCAGGGGTGCCGTGCCCTCGCGGGGCTCGCCCGTCCGATGCGAGGGCTGCACGAGGACCCGAGGGTCGTGCGCGAGACGTTTGGTCTTGCCGGTCCCCATCGCGGTCCAGAAGCCGATCCGTCCGTCGCTGACGGGCACCACCCACACGGGGGTGCTCACCGGCTCGCCGTTGCGACGGTAGGTCGTGCAGGCGATGAACTTCTCATCCGCTATCGACATGCGGCGAGCGTAGGCGGTCCCTACGATGGCGACGTGAACGAGACCGCCTGGCTGCCCGCCGCCTGGGCGCATCCCACCCGGGTGGAGCTGCCGACCGGGCACCACCTCCGGCCGATCCGCGGCGACGACGTCGACCTCGACATGCTCGCCGTGATGGGGTCGCGCGACCGGCTCTGGTCGATCTACGGCGAGGCCTGGGGCTGGCCGCCGGTCGGCATGACGGCCGAGCAGGACCGCGAGGACCTGCAGCGCCACTGGGACGAGGTCCAGGTCCACGAGTCCTTCAACTACGCGCTCTTCGACGCCGACGAGACCGAGCTGATCGGGTGCGTCTACATCGACCCCACCGACAAGGCCGGCGCCGACGCCGACCTCACGTGGTGGGTGCGCGACGAGTACGTCGGCTCGCCCGTCGAGGCGGCCCTCGACGAGCTGGTGCCGGCCTGGATCGCCTCGGACTGGCCGCTGGCCGCCCCGCGCTACATCGGCCGGGACCTCAGCTGGGCGGAGTGGCTGGCGATCCCCGAGGAGCGGTGACCTCGAGGTCGACCACCCGGCCGACCCCGATGTCGTCGAGGAACGCCGAGTCGTGGCTGGCCACGCCCAGGGCGCCCCGGTAGGACGCGGGCGCCGAGACCAGCGCGTCGTACGACGCGAAGTCGAGGTTGTTGGTCGGCTCGTCGAGCAGCAGCAGCCGGGGTGCGGGGTCGGCGAGCAGCAGCGCAGCCAGCGTCGCGCGGAACCGCTCGCCTCCCGACAGGTCGCCGACTCGCCGGTCGGCGGCCGAGCCCCGGAACAGGAAGCGGCCAGCGACGCCCGGACCGTGTTGCGGTCCGGCCCGCTGATCTGGAGGTCGACCTCGGCCCCGGTGCGCAGCACGAGGTGCTCGCGCAGCCGTGCCTCGGCGCCGGTGAGCCGGACCCGTGCGGTGTCGAGCCGGTCCGCGTGGGTCTGGCGGTACTTGGGCGGCGGACTTCTCCGACCTCCGGCGGCGACGCCGAGGAACTCGGCCCCCGGCTGGGCCACCTCGAGGGTGAGGGACCTGCCGTGCGTGAGGGGGTCGGACGGCGGCACCGTAGCCGTGGGCCGGCGGCGGACGCCACGGGTTTTCGGTCGGGCGGCGGGGTAGAGTTCACTCCCCGGGCACAGCGTCGTGCACGACCGGCACTCCGGTCACCTCCCGCCATCGACGACCTCCGAGGACATGTCCGTGAACAAGCTCGCCGACAAGCCGATCGTCCTGATCGCCGAAGAGCTCAGCCCGGCCACGGTGGCGGCGCTCGGGCCGGACTTCGAGATCCGCAGCTGCAACGGCGCCGACCGCGCCGAGCTGCTGGCCGCGATCGTGGACGCCGACGCGCTGCTGGTGCGGTCCGCCACCAAGGTGGACGCCGAGGCGCTCGCCGCGGCCCCCCGACTCAAGGTCGTGGCTCGCGCGGGGGTCGGTCTCGACAACGTCGACGTGCGGGCCGCCACCCAGGCGGGCGTCATGGTCGTCAACGCGCCCACGTCCAACATCGTCTCCGCCGCCGAGCTCGCAGTGGCGCTGATGCTCGCTGCGGCCCGGCACGTCTCGCCCGCCCACAACGCGCTGAAGAACGGCGAGTGGAAGCGGTCGCGCTACACCGGCATCGAGCTCTACGAGAAGACCGTCGGCATCGTGGGCCTCGGGCGCATCGGCGTCCTCGTCGCCCAGCGGCTCTCGGCCTTCGGCATGAAGGTCATCGCCTACGACCCCTACGTGCAGGCCGGTCGGGCCGCCCAGATGGGCGTCCGGCTCGTCGACCTGGACACCCTCCTCGCCGAGTCCGACTTCATGTCCGTCCACCTGCCGAGAACGCCCGAGACCGTCGGCCTGATCGGCGACGAGCAGCTGCACAGGGCCAAGCCGTCGCTGGTGCTGGTCAACGCTGCTCGCGGCGGGATCGTCGACGAGGCCGCGCTGTTCTCGGCGCTGAAGGAGGGCCGGATCGCGGCGGCCGGCCTGGACGTCTTCGCCAAGGAGCCCTGCACCGACAGCCCGCTCTTCGAGCTCGAGAACGTCGTCGCCACCCCGCACCTCGGTGCCTCCACCGACGAGGCCCAGGAGAAGGCCGGGATCGCGGTCGCCAGGTCTGTCCGGCTCGCGCTGTCCGGCGAGCTGGTCCCGGACGCCGTCAACGTGCAGGGTGGCGTGATCGCCGAGGACGTGCGCCCCGGCATCCCGCTCACCGAGAAGCTCGGCCGGATCTTCACCGGCATCGCCGGCGAGGTGGCCCAGTCGATCGACGTCGAGGTCCGCGGCGAGATCACCGACTACGACGTCAAGGTGCTCGAGCTGGCCGCCCTCAAGGGGGTCTTCGCCGACATCGTCGAGGAGCAGGTCTCCTACGTGAACGCCCCGTTGCTCGCCGCGGAGCGCGGCTGCGCCGTACGCCTGGTCGCCGACGCCGAGAGCCCCGACCACCGCAACCTGATCACGATCCGCGGCACCCTCGCGGACTCCTCGCAGGTGTCGGTCAGCGGCACGCTGATCGGGATCCACCAGAAGGAGCGGCTGGTCGAGATCAACGGCTTCGACGTCGACCTCGAGCCCACCGACCATCTCGCGTTCTTCGTCTACGAGGACCGGCCGGGCATGGTCGGCACCGTCGGTGGGATCCTCGGCGGCGCCGGCGTCAACATCGCCGGCATGCAGGTCTCCCGCGACGCCAAGGGCGGCAGCGCCCTCGTCGCACTCTCCGTCGACACCGCCATCCCCGCCGACGCGCTCGCCGAGATCCAGAGCGCCATCGACGCCGGCTTCGTCCGCGCCGTCAACCTGGGCTGAGGTCCCTCCGCCGCTGGTTGAGGAGGTCGCGCGGCGACCGTATCGAAACCCCTTCGTTGGTTGAGGAGGTCGCGCAGCGACCGTCTCGAAACCCGGTGAGACGGTCTTCGGCCTGTGGATACGAGCCCGATTCTGTTACCGGGTCGTTATTCCCAGAGCCCTGTGTCCACAGGGGTTCCGGGCCTCGTTGTCGGCGGTCCCTGGTTGGCTGTTCCCATGCCCGAGGTGCAGGAGCTGGACGCGATGTCGCAGGACGAGGTCCTCGGCTTCGCCGGCGCCTGCGCCGAGACCGCGCGCCGTGCGGAGGTCGACCTGCTCCGTGCGGCCTACCAGTGGTCGGTGCTCCACCCGGCCGACCGGCTCGACCCGGCCGAGTCCAAGAAGCCCGGCCGCGAGAAGGCCCGCCGCCTCGGTGGCGAGGGGGTCCCCGAGGTCTCGGAGTTCGCCGCCGCGGAGTTCGGTGCCCGGATCGGCCGCTCTCCCTACGCCGCGGCCCAGCTGATGGGCGACTCCCAGGACCTGCACCACCGCCACCACCAGCTGTGGGCCCGGGTGCAGGCCGGTGAGGTCCGCGCGTCGTACGCCCGCCACGTGGTCGCGAGGACCCGCGACCTGACCGCCGAGCAGGCGGCGTACGTCGATGCCGCGGTCGCCGAGTCGGCCGACGGCCCGATCCCCTGGTCACCGACATCGCCGACCTGCTCCCCGCCGTCCAGCTCTACGTGCACACCTAGGCGGGGCCAGACGCCGAGGGCGTTGCCCGGGTCGAGGGCCACGGCCCGGTCACCGAGGACTGGCTGCGCCGGGTCCTGGGCCCGCGGACACGGTTCAAGGTCCAGCCCGTCCTCGACCTCGCCGGCCAGGCCCCGGTCGATGCCTATGAGATCCCCGAGCGACATCGGCAGGCCGTGCAGCTGATGACGCCGGCCGACACCTTCCCCTACGCCTCCTGCACGTCCCGCACCATGCAGGTCGACCACACCGTGCCCCACGAACAGGACGGTGTCTCAGGCGTGGGCAACTACGGCCCGATGACGACCCGACATCACCGGATCAAGACCCACGGCCGGTGGCACGTCGAGCAGCCCTACCCCGGCCTCTACCTCTGGCGCGACCCGCACGGCGCGTACTACCTCGTCGACCACACCGGCACCCGGCGACTCCCCGGCACTCCCGCCGGCACAGAGCCCCCCGGCTCCCGGAAACCCCTGGTCGTCGAGCTCTGGCACTCACCCATCACACTGCAGCCCGACTACGCCGCCTGACCGCAGCGGCGACGCTGGGGCCGTGGTGATTGCTAGCTTCCGGAGGCCGTGCGGGAGGAGCGCCATCCACGAGCACCCCCGAAAGGGTCGACCATGCACTTCACCTCTGAGCAGCGCCTCGATGACCGCGTCCTCGAACGCGGATTCACCCTCGGCGAGATCCCAGGCATCCAGTGGACGCCCGCCGCCGCGTCGGCACCGTTGATCCTGGCCCGGGCACCCCGGCGGACTGCGCCGGATTCACCCCCGTCTGGTGGGGCGGGCCCTCCACGCGGTGAAGCTCGGGCTGGCCTCGGTCAGCTCCCCGGGAGTGGGGACCGACCCCGTTCCGCTGCGGCCGAGCAGGCCCGCGCCGAAGACGGTGCACGCCAACCTGGGCGGGCACACCGGCGTCCGTCGATCGAGGCGGACGCCTCAATCCGCTTCTTCGCTCGACACCTGGGAGATAGCAGCACGCCCGGCCGTAGGCTGTCGCGGTGAGTGATGTGCTGGACGAGGGGCCGTTCTTCCACGGCACCAAAGCCGATCTGGAGGTGGGTGATCTCCTCACCGCGGGCTTCCGGTCGAACTACCGACCCGAAGTAGTGATGAACCACATCTACTTCACCGCGCTGCCTGACGGTGCCGGGCTTGCCGCTGAGCTTGCGGCAGGTGACGGTGCTCCGCGCGTGTACGCCGTCGAGCCGACGGGGTCGTTCGAGAACGACCCGAACGTGACCGACAGGAAGTTCCCCGGTAATCCCACCCGGTCCTACCGCAGCAGGGAGCCACTCCGGATCCTCGGCGAGGTGGCCGACTGGACCCGGCAGACACCCGAGGCACTGCTCGCATGGCGCGACCGGCTGGCCGCGCTCCGCGCTCACGAGCGCGGCGCGATCATCAACTGATCCGCACCGGGTCCGGCGGGGCGTCCTCTCCGAAGGCGTGTCTCTGACGCCCCTGGCGGGCTAGGTTCTGCCGATAGGCGAAGGCCCTCTACGGTGGGGTTCGCGACCTGGGACGAGTGGCGCGAGCAGCGTTGGCCGCCGTCGGTCACCTGACGCCTGCGTCGTGCGCGCAACGGCATCTCACAGGTTGCTGCTGCGGCGAACCGTTGACCCCCGCCGCGTCGGCGACCTGGCCCGCACGCAGACTCATGCGGACAGCTCCTCTGCACGGTCTTCCATGTCGCCAACGGTAAACCTGGACCCGGGTACGAGATGCAACCCCGGCCCAGCCCTCGGATCCGGCACGGCCAGGACGAAGGTCACGCCACCATCACCCGACCGGGCCCGCGGGTGCCGGGGTCCTGACGGTCGCGCACAACAGCCCAGGCGGCGGCGAGGCGGCGCACGGCCTCCTCGAGCTCGTCGCCGGGGCGGGTCCAGGGGACCCGCACGAAGTGGTCGAGGCCGCCCTCGGCGGCGAACACTGGACCCGGGGCCACGATCACGCCGAGCCGTTCGGCCTCGGCGACCAGGGCGGTGCCGAGCGGCAGCGGCAGCTCGAGCCAGAGCGCGAGTCCGCCGGTGGGCAGCCGGAAGCGCCACTCCGGCAGGTGCTCGCGGATCGCCGCGGCGAGCCGGTCGCGCTGCTCGCGCAGCCGGAGCCGGTGCTCAACGAGGACGGGTGAGCCGTCGGCCAGCAGCCGCGCGAGCACGAGCTGCTCCATCACCGGCGCGCCGAGGTCCATCGCGACGCGGGCGCGGGTGAGCCGGTCCATCGTCCCGTGCGGCGCGCGGATCCAGCCGAGCCGCAGCCCGCCCCAGAAGCTCTTGCTCGCGCTGCCGATCGTGATCGTGTCGGGGGCGTAGGACGCGAACGGCCGCGGCATCCGCTGCCCCTCGAGCGCGAGCGCCTGGTGGGCCTCGTCGACGACCGCGACCGTTCCGGCCCGCCGCAGGTGCCCGGCGTACTCCGCGCGCTGCGCGTCAGTCATCACGTGCCCGGTGGGGTTCTGGAAGTCGGGGATCAGGTACGCCAGCCGGGGCCGGGTCTGTCGCAGCAGCGCCCCCACGGCGCCGAGGTCCCAGCCGTGGGGGTCGACGGGGGAGGCCAGCAGGCGGGCGCCGCTGTTGCGGATCGCCTCGGTCGCGTTGGGGTAGACCGGCGACTCGACCAGCACCCGGTCGCCGCGCCCGCGGAATGCCTGCGCCACGATCGACGCCGCGCTCAGCGCGCCGGGGGTCACCATCACCTGCGCCGGGTCGGTGGGCAGCCCGCGCTCGTCGTACGTCGCCGCGATCGCCTGCTGGAGCTGGGGGAGCCCGGCCGGGAAGTAGCCGTGCCCGCCGAGGTACGCCGGGAGGTCCGCCGCCGCCTCGGCGTACGCCGCGGCCAGCCCGCGCGGCGCGGACGCGGCCGCGCAGTTCAGGTCGATGGCCTGGTCGTCGCCGGGGCGGGGGAGCAGCGCCCGGTCGTGCGCGCGGGCCCGCCCGCCGGGGACCCGGGTGAAGGTGCCGGCACCCTGGCGGGCCTCGGCGTACCCCGCCTCGCGCAGCGTGGCGTAGGCCCGGGTGACCGTCGTCCGCGAGACCCCCAGGGCCTCGGTGAGCTCGCGCTCGCTGGGCAGCCGGGTGCCGAGGCCGACGCGTCCGTCGCCGATGAGCAGCGTGAGCGCGCCGGCGAGGCCGGCGTACGCCGGGCTGCGGTCGAAGTCGCCGGCGAGGGCGGCGATCCTGGTGGCGGACACGGAGCCCGCCGCGGTCGTGGTCATGCAGGCCACTGTTCCACGATTGGCTATATATTTGAAGGCCAATCCGCGGCAGGCTGGACCCATGACCTCGCCGACGGCTATCGCCATCGCCCGCCCCGGCCTCACCGACCTCGGTCCGATCGCGCAGCTGCGAGCCGGTCGGCTCGGGCGTCGCCTGCCGCAGCTCTACGCCGGGCTCGTGCTGTACGGCCTCTCGCTGGCGCTGATGGTCCGCGGCCACCTGGGGCTGGCCCCGTGGGACGTCCTGCACTCCGGCCTGACCCACTACGTCCCGCTGACGATCGGCCAGGTGCTGGTCGTCGTCAGCTTCCTGGTCCTGCTGCTCTGGATCCCGCTGCGGGAGGTGCCCGGCCTGGGCACCATCTCGAACGCGCTCGTCATCGGCTTCGCGGCCGACGCGGGGCTCGCCGTGCTCGACGCGCCGGACGCGATGTGGCTCCGGTTGACCCTGATGCTCGGCGGCGTGCTGCTCAACGGCCTGGCCACCGCGCTCTACATCGGCGCGCAGTTCGGCCGCGGGCCGCGCGACGGGCTGATGACCGGCCTGCACCGCTTGAGCGGCCTCTCGCTGCGCCTGGTCCGCACCGGCATCGAGGTGAGCGTCGTGCTGCTCGGGCTGCTGCTCGGTGGCGTGCTCGGGGTCGGCACCGTGATCTACGCGCTCGCCATCGGCCCGCTCGCCCAGCTCCTGCTGCCCTGGTGCACCGTTGAGCTGGCTCCGAGGCCGGGCCGGCGGGGTGACAACTTCGAAACCGTCGAGGGCGTCCCACCCGGGTGAAGCAGTTCCTGGTGGCCATCCTGGCGACCGTGACGTGCGCCCTGGTGGCCTGTGACGACCCGGGCGCTCGCACCAGCCCGTCCCCACCCCGGTCCCCACCCCCGTCCCCGGTCGCGACCGCGGCTGAGCCCTCGCCGCCCGGCGCCCTCCACACGGCGCATGCGCTGGTGCTCGGTCCGCACGGAGTCGCCTCCCTGCGTCTGGGGATGACGTACCGAGACGTCGCCGATACCGGCACGGCGCGTGCCCTGCCCGGATCGTCGGAGGATGGTTGGTCGCGCGGCTGTCGGATGCTGTTCTACCGGCCGGAGCGGCTGGGCCGGACGCCCGGCAACACGCAGAACGGAACAGTCTCCCCCGGCCAGGGCCTGGAGCAGCTGTACGCCACCCGGCGGATGGCCACCCCGGAGGGCATCCACATCGGTTCCACGCTCCAGGACGTGCGCGCGGCGTACGACCTACCCGGCGTGAGCGACGGGGACGAGGTCACGGTTCGTGCGTCTCGCCGCGCCGTCTACCGGATCCAGCTCGACGGCGTGGTGACGTCGATCGCCCTTGAGCTCCGACGCCGCGACTGCACGCGCTGACCCCGCCCTGATGCGGGGCGGGTCAGCGCTTGGTGGCGATCAGCGCCGAGGCGTCGGAGGCGACCATCACCTCGACGGTGGTGAAGCGCTCGTCGGTGAGCCACTGCTCGCGCAGGGTGTCCACCCGCCCGTAGGCGATCGGCGGCCACACCTCGCACGGCGTGAAGTCGTCGAGGACCACGATGCCGCCCTCCTCGACCAGGTCGGCGATCGAGTCGACCCCGACGTCGCCCGGCTCGCCCGAGTCGAGGAACAGCAGGGAGTACGGGCCCTTGTCGAGCAGCGTCGACCAGTCCGCGGCCAGCACCTCGACCTGCGGGTCGTCGACGAAGATCTCGGCCGCCGCCGTCGCGAGCCGCGCGTCCAGCTCGGCGCTGATGATGCGCGCGTCCCCGCGTACGCCGCTGCGCAGCCAGGCGGTGCCGACCCCGCAGCCGGTGCCGAACTCCGCCATCGTCCCGTCCCGCGTCGCGGCCAGCGTGGCGAGCAGCCGCCCGGTCTCGTTGCGGCAGAAGGAGACGTACCCGGCCTTGCGGGAGACCGCGAACGCGCGGGACACCACGTCAGGGAGGTCGGGAGGGGCGCTCATGGAGTGAGTCTCTCACCTTGGGATTGTTGTCTCGCATGCTGAGCACTCCGCGAAAAGTGGTGTCGGCAGGCGCGGCGGTCGTCGTACCCTCGACGCACCATGCGGAGCGTGTTCGTAATTATCGTTCGCCGCGGCGAGGCTTCTTGAGTGAGGCCACCTCGCCGCGGAGTTCGGCGTTGGACGGCCTCACCACCTCTTGTTCGGCCCCTTCTGTTCGGCCTGAGACGCCTCCGCGTCGGGATCGCACCCACAGCACGTGCGAGACCCGCAACCCTGATGGTTCTTCTCCTCTCATGTGACCCATGAGTCGGACCGGCCCCCTTCGTGGGGCGTCCTGGCCGCACCTTCCCTGTGCCGACTCAGCTTCCCAGCAGATCTCGTGAGGAGACCTCCGATGTACGACATGTATCCCGAGTGGGGACCCGCCAGCCACCACCCCGAGAACCCGCGCAGCGCCGAGAACATCCGCAACGCCGTCCAGCAGTCGCTTGACCTGCGAGACAACGGTGGCGAACGCCCGGACGACAACTAGCCTCGGCGCCATGGATTCCACTGACGCAGGCACCCTCAAGCTCGCCGTCATCCCCGGTGACGGCATCGGCCAGGAGGTGACGGCCGAGGCCCTCAAGGTGCTCGAGGTCGCCGCGCCGGC
>JAOPYB010000330.1 GCA_025964835.1 Nocardioides sp.
TGGCCAGGTCGAGCAGGCGGGCCATCAGCTCCTCGGCGTCCTGCACGCGCCCTGCTCCGGCGTACGCCGAGACCAGCCAGAACGAGCAGGCCAGGAAGGGGTGCTCGTCGCCCTGGAGACCGTCGACACCGGACTGGGTGCGGTAGCGCAGCAGGAGCCCGTCGCGCATCAGGTCCTGCTCGACGGCCGCGATCGTGCCCAGCATCCGGGGGTCGTCGTACGGCAGGAACCCCACCTGGGGCAGCACCAGCAGGGAGGCATCCACCTCGTCGGTGTCGTAGTGCTGGGTGAAGGTGCCGCGCTCGTGGTCGTAACCGTGCTCGAGCACCTCGGCGCGGACCCGGTCGCGCAGGTCGCGCCACTTCTCCACCGGACCCTCCAGGCCGTGCTCCTCCACGGCCTGCACGGCGCGGTCGAACGCGGCCCACACCATCACCCGGCTGTGGGTGAACCGCCGCAGCGGCCCGCGGATCTCCCACAGCCCGTTGTCCGGCTCCTCCCAGGTCCGCGCGAGCTGCTCGACCAGGGTGCGCTGCAGAGACCAGCTGTCCGGCGTCTCCTCCAGGCCGTGCTCGCGGGCCAGCGCCAGGGCGCACATCACCTCGCCCAGCACGTCGGTCTGGCGCTGGCGCACGGCCCCGTTGCCGATGCGCACCGGCCGGGAGCCGGCGTACCCGGACAGGTGGTCGAGCTCGACCTCGTCGAGGTGCCGCCCGCCGTCGACGGTGTACATGATCTGCATGTCGGCGGGGTCGCCGGCGACCGCGCGCAGCAGCCAGCCGCGCCAGTGGTGGGCGATCGAGCTGCGTCCGGCCGCGATCAGGGCCTCCAGGGTGAGCGCGGCGTCCCGCAGCCAGCAGTAGCGGTAGTCCCAGTTGCGCTCCCCGCCCGGGTCCTCGGGCAGCGAGGTCGTCACGGCCGCGACGATCCCGCCGGTGTCGACGTGGGTCATCCCGCGCAGGGTGACCAGGCTGCGCACGACCTCCGCGCGCCAGGGCCCGTCGTAGTCGCAGTCGTCGGCCCACGCCTGCTGCTCGGTCAGGGTGTGCTCCAGGCACGCGTCCACGTCGAGGGGGTCGGGCACGGGGCGGTAGGACGGCACCCAGGTCAGCACGAAGTCCAGCCGGTCCCCTCCCTGCACCTCGAGCTCCTCCTCGTGGTGACCGTCGACCGCCGGCGGGATGCGCGGTCCCGCGAGCACCAGCATGTCGGGCCCGGCCACCGCGACCAGGGCGGTGCGCCCGGCGACCTCCTGGCGGTGCACCCAGGGCCGGACCCGGCCGTAGTCGAAACGGACCACCCAGCTGTGCCGGAGGAACACCGACCCGCTCACCCCCTCCACCCGACGCACGACGTCGGCGCGACGGTCGCCGGTCGGCATCAGGTCGGTGACGCGCACGACGCCCGTCCCGGTGGTGTACGTCGTCTCGAGCACGGCCGTGTCGCCGACGTAGCGGCGCTCCGCGGTGTGCTCGCCCACGGGGGTCAGCGCCCAGTGGCCGTTGTCCGGCTCCCCGATCAGCGAGGCGAAGCTGGCGGGGGAGTCGAACTGCGGCAGGCACAGCCAGTCCAGCGATCCGTCGATCCCGATGAGGGCAGCGGTGTGGCCGTCGCCGATGGCGGCGTACGCCTCGATCGGGAGCCGGGGCGTGGTGGGTGCCATGCCGGGCACGCTAGCGGCGCCGGGCGCCCCGCGGACGGCGTTAGCGTGGTCGGCATGAGCCGACCAGCCGATCCCAGCGGGGGCGCGGGCGCCGGGGGCCCCGGGGACGGGGCGGACCCCGCGGACCAGGCGCCGGAGGTGCCGCCGGAGCTGCTGGCGCTCGCCGAGCAGCTGTACGCCGGCACCCCCGAGGCGTTCACGCCCGCCCGCGACGCCGCGGCCAAGGACTGCGCCCGCGCCGGCGACAAGGCCCTCGCCGCCCGGGTCCGGAAGCTCAAGCGACCCTCGGTGGCGGCGTGGGCGGTGAACCGCCTCGTGCGCCGGGAGACCGGCCAGATCGCCGGCGTGCTCGACCTGGCGGACTCGCTGCGGGCCGCCGCGGCCGCGCTCGACGGCGAGGAGCTGCGCGCCCTGACGCGCCAGCGCCGTCAGCTGACCGCGGCCCTCACGACCACGGCACGGAGCCTGGCCCGCGAGGAGGGGACGCGCCTGAGCGGCCCGGTCCTGGACCAGGTCGAGGGGGTCCTGACGGCCGCCATGCTCGACCCCGTGGCCGCCCAGGTGGTGCGCACCGGCCGGCTGGTCACGACCTTCACCTCGACCGGGGTCTCCGAGGTCGACGTCGCCGCCGTGGTCGCCGTGCCGGAGGCCCTCGACGTCGCCGCGACCCCGCTCGCGGCGCCGGACGGGCCGGGGGAGGCGGAGCAGGCCGGCCCCTCCCTGCACGTCGTCCGTGACGACCGCCTGCGCCGGGAGGCCGCCCAGGAGGCGCTGGAGGAGGCGCGCCACGCGGTGCAGGTCGCGCAGGACGGCCTGGCCGAGGTGGAGGGCTCGGTGGCCACCCTGCAGGCCCGGCGGCTCCAGCTCCAGGCCGAGGCCGAGGAGCTGCGCCGGTCGCTGGCCGCCCTGGAGTCCCAGGTCGACGACGTCGACGACGAGCTGGAGGAGGCCGGCGCCGCCCAGGAGGACGCCGAGGAGGCCGTGGCGCAGGCGCGGCGGGCCGAGGAGGACGCCGAGCAGGAGCTCGCCCGGCTCGCGGGGTCGTGACCGGCGCCCGAGGGCCCCTGGCGATCTAGGGTGCGCAGGTGGCCACCCCCTCCGACGACGGCACCTCCGGTTCCCCCGACGCGCTCAAGGCGCTGGTCGAGGTGGAGCTCCGCTACCTCCAGCGCTCCCGCGAGCGGGTGGTCAGCCGGCTCGACGGCCTCGAGGAGCACGCCGTGCGCCGCCCGGTGACGCCGACCGGCACCAACCTGCTCGGGCTGGTCAAGCACCTGGCCCTGGGCGAGCTGAGCTACTTCGACCAGTGCGTCGGGCGACCCTCGGGCGTCGAGGTGCCCTTCGAGGACGACGCGTCGTACGACGATGACCTGGACATGTACGCCCTGCCGGGGGAGTCGCGGGCGTGGGTGCTCGACCTCTACCGCCGGGCGGCGGCCCACACCGACGCCACGGTCCGCGAGCTCGGGCCCGGCGCCCCGGCCACGGTCCCGTGGTGGCGCGAGGAGGTGCGGCAGACGACCGTGGGGTACCTCCTCACCCACGTCCTGCACGAGACTGCCCAGCACGCGGGCCACGCCGACGTCCTGCGCGAGCTGGCCGACGGTGCGGCCGGACCCGACCACGACGAGCGCGACGCCGCCGGGTGGGCGGCCCACGTGGCGCGGGTGCAGGCGGCCGCGGACGGCTGGACATCGCCCACCGCTGCCGACACGATGTGAACGATCAAATCAACAGCTACCCGAGGAGAACCATGCGCGTCGGCGTCCTGACCGGTGGAGGTGACTGCCCGGGCCTGAACGCGGTGATCCGGGCCGTCGTACGCAAGGGCGTCGCGGAGTACGGCATGGACTTCGTCGGCTTCCGCGACGGCTGGAAGGGGCCCCTGGAGGGCATCACCAGCGACCTGGGCATCCCCCAGGTCCGCGGGATCCTGCCGCGGGGAGGCACCATCCTGGGCTCCTCGCGCACCAACCCGTTCTCCGTCGAGGGCGGCGTCGAGCGGATCCAGGCCAACCTGGCCGAGCTCGGGGTCGACGCCCTGATCGCGATCGGCGGCGAGGACACCCTGGGGGTCGCGACCAAGCTGCACGACCTCGGCGTGCACGTGGTCGGGGTGCCCAAGACGATCGACAACGACCTCAACGCCACGGACTTCACCTTCGGGTTCGACACCGCGGTGAACATCGCGATGGAGGCCATCGACCGCCTGCACACCACCGCGGAGTCCCACCACCGCGTGCTGGTGGTCGAGGTGATGGGGCGGCACGCCGGGTGGATCGCCCTGCACGCCGGTCTGGCCGGCGGCGCCAACGTGGTGCTCATCCCCGAGAAGCCGTTCGACATCGCGAAGGTCTGCGCGCTCGTCGAGCGCCGCTTCGAGGACCACTTCGCGCCCATCCTGGTCGTCTCCGAGGGGGCCGTGCCGGTCGAGGGCGGCGAGATGAGCCTGGCGTCGGGGGAGAAGGACGCCTTCGGGCACGTCCGCCTCGGCGGCATCGGCGACCGCCTGGCCAGCGAGATCGAGCACCGCACCGGCAAGGAGGCCCGCGCGGTCGTGCTGGGCCACGTCCAGCGCGGAGGCACGCCCACGGCGTTCGACCGCTGGCTGGCCACGCGGTTCGGCCTGCACGCCGTCGACGCCGTGCAGGAGGGCGACTTCGGCACGATGATGGCCCTGCGCGGCACGAACATCGAGCGCGTCCCGCTGGTCGAGGGCACCGGTGAGCTGAAGCTGGTCAAGCCCGAGGAGTACGCCGAGGCCGAGGTCTTCTTCGGCTGACCCCACCCGGGTCCGGGCCGGCTCGGGGTCCACCCCCACCGGCGGATTCTCGGCCGACCACGAGGGCGCCGTACCCTTGGGGGGTGTCTGCACCCGTTCCCGACCTCGCCGCCCTGCACGCGCTCGGCCCGGCCCAGCAGCCGTCGTACCCCGACCGCGCGGCCGTCGACGCCGCCGTCGCGCGCCTGCGCCAGATGCCGCCGCTGGTCTTCGCCGGTGAGTGCGACGACCTCAAGGCCAAGCTCGGCGCGGTCGCCCGCGGCGAGTCCTTCCTGCTCCAGGGCGGCGACTGCGCCGAGACCTTCGACGGCGTCACGGCCGACAACGTCCGCAACAAGCTGCGCGTGCTGCTCCAGATGGCCGTGGTGCTCACGTACGCCGCGTCGGTGCCGGTGGTCAAGCTGGGCCGGCTCGCGGGGCAGTACGCCAAGCCGCGCTCCTCGGACCTGGAGACCCGCGACGGGGTCACCCTCCCGGCCTACCGCGGCGACGCCGTCAACGGCTTCGACTTCACGCCGGAGTCCCGGGTCCCCGACCCCCAGCGGCTGGTCGACGTCTACAACTCCTCGGCGGCCACGCTCAACCTGGTCCGCGCGTTCGTCACCGGCGGCTACGCCGACCTGCGCCAGGTCCACACGTGGAACACCGACTTCGTGCGCGAGTCCCCGGTCGGGCAGCGCTACGAGCAGGTCGCCGGCGAGATCGAGCGCGCCCTCACGTTCATGCAGGCGATCGGCGCCGATCCCGACGAGTTCCACCGGGTCGACTTCCACAGCAGCCACGAGGCGCTGGTGCTCGAGTACGAACACGCGATGACCCGGGTCGACTCCCGCACCGACACGCCGTACGACGTCTCCGGACACTTCGTCTGGATCGGCGAGCGCACCCGTCAGCTCGACAACGCCCACGTGGAGCTGCTGAGCCACATCCGCAACCCCATCGGCGTGAAGCTCGGGCCCTCGACGACCCCGGACGACGCCCTGGCGCTAGCCGCCAAGCTGAACCCCGAGAACGAGGCCGGGCGGCTGACGTTCATCACCCGCTTCGGCGCGGGCAGGATCCGCGAGGGCCTGCCGCACCTCGTCGAGAAGGTCAACGCCGCCGGCGTCGAGGTGGCCTGGGTCTGCGACCCGATGCACGGCAACACCTTCGAGGCGAGCTCGGGCTACAAGACCCGACGCTTCGACGACGTCATCGAGGAGGTCCAGGGCTTCTTCGACGTGCACCGCTCGCTCGGCACCTGGCCCGGCGGCGTGCACGTGGAGCTCACCGGTGACGACGTCACCGAGTGCGTCGGGGGCGGCGAGGAACTGCTGGAGGCCGACCTCGGTGGCCGTTACGAGTCGGTCTGCGACCCGCGGCTCAACCGGGTCCAGTCCCTCGAGCTGGCCTTCCTCGTCGCCGAGATGTTGCGCAAGGCCTGAGGCCCGACGGGCGGGTCGAAACACGGGCCCACGGGGCTACGCTGCGAGCATGATCCCGCGCATCCTGGCCACCCTGGCCCTCGTGGCCGGCGTCGCGGTGCTGCCGTCCAGCCCGGCCGCCGCAACCGATGCGACCGTCACGGTCGCCAACATGACGTTCTCCCCCGGGACCGTCACCGTCACCCTCGGGGGCACCGTGACCTGGCACTTCGCCGACTCGATGGCGCACACGACGACCTCCGGCCAGGGCTTCTGGAACAGTGGCCCGAAGTCGTCGGGCCAGAGCTTCGCCCGCGCCTTCTCGTCGGCCGGCAGCTACGGCTACATCTGCAGCATCCATCCCTCGATGCACGGGACCGTCAAGGTGCCGCTCGCGGCCACCGGCTCCTCCGCGGGCGGGTGGACGCTGCGCTGGTCGACGGGCACGGCCGGCACCGGCCGCAGCTTCGACGTCCAGGTGCGCCTCTCCGGCACCTCCGCGTGGCGGTCGCTGCGCAACGACACCACCAAGGCGACGGCGAAGTTCGACCCGAGCCGGTCGGGCAGCTACGAGGTGCGGGCGCGCACCAACAACACCAGCAGCTCCAAGAGCTCGGGCTGGTCCCCGGCCCGGGCCGTGGCCATCACGTGATCGACCTGCGCAGCGACACCCTCACCCGCCCGACCCAGGAGATGCGCAGCGCGATGGCGCGCGCCGAGGTGGGCGACGACGTCTACGGCGAGGACCCCACGGTCCAGCGCCTCGAGGAGCGGGTCGCCGGCCTGCTCGGCCACGAGGCGGCCCTCTTCACCCCGACCGGCTCGATGGCCAACGTGCTCGCCGTACGCTCCCTGGTCGCCCCCGGGCAGGAGGTCCTCTGCGAGGCGAGCGCCCACATCGCGCGCGCCGAGCTCGGGGCGCACGGCGCCTACTCCGGCGTCACGATGCGCACCTGGATCCACCCCCGCGGCCAGGTCGACCTGCCCGTGCTCGAGACGCTGTTCGCACCGGACATGGGCCCGAACTTCGTGGCGACGGCCGCGATCTCGGTCGAGAACACCCACAACTTCGCCGGGGGTGCGGTCCTCCCGCTCCAGGACCTGCGCGACCTGCGCGAGTTCGCGACAGCAGCCGGGGCGCGCGTGCACATGGACGGCGCCCGGATCTGGAACGCCCACGTCGCCACCGGCGTCCCGCTCGCCGACTACGGCGCCGTCGCCGACGTGCTGGCCGTGTGCCTGTCGAAGGGGCTGGGTGCCCCGGTCGGCTCGCTGCTCGTCGGCGGCGCCGACACCGTCGCCGAGGCCCGGATCTGGCGCAAGCGGATGGGCGGTGGCATGCGGCAGGTCGGCATCCTCGCGGCCGCCGGGCTGCACGCCCTCGACCACCACCTCGAGCGGCTCGCCGACGACCACGCCCACGCCCGGCTGCTCGCGGAGGCGTGCGGGGTCGACCCGGCGACCGTCGACACCAACATCGTGGTGGTGCCACGTTCCGACGCGGCCGACTTCGTCGCCGGCGCGCGCGACGAAGGGGTCCTGGTCGCTCCGGTCGGTCCCCGGACCGTGCGCCTGGTGACCCATCTCGACGTCACGCGCGACGACGCCGAGAAGGCCGCCGCCGTCCTCGCCCGCCTCGCCTGAGCATCGAACCGGATCAGGAGCCCCGACGTAGTCTGCGGTATGACCGGTTTCAACCGCTGGTGCGCGGTCGCGCTCCTGGTGCTGCTGGTCGTCGCGGTGCCGGTCGGGGTGCGCGCGCTCCCGGCCCACGACCAGCAGGTCTCGGCCGCCGACCTGCTGGCGCGGATCCGTGCCTCCGGTGACCACGGCTACTCCGGGTACGTCGAGTCCCGCGGCGCCCTGGAGCTGCCGGTGGCGGACCGGTTCACCGACGTCGGCGCCCTGCTGGGCGAGCAGACCCGGATGCGGGTCTGGTGGGCGGCCGACCACCGCTGGCGGGTGGACAAGCTGCTCGTGTCCGGTGAGACCGACCTGGTGCAGCGCGACACGCTCACCACCGAGTGGAGCTACGAGCAGAACGAGGCCAGGCGCTCGGCCGACCCCGCCATCCGGCTGCCGCGCACGGCGGACCTGCTCCCGCCCGCGCTCGTCGAGCGGCTCCTCCAGGACGTCGACGGGAGCGAGCTGACCCGGTTGGACGCACGGCGGGTCGCCGGCCGGGACGCGCTCGGCCTGCGGCTGCGGCCCGCGGCCCCCCAGTCGAGCATCGACCACGTCGACCTCTGGGCCGACCGCGAGAGCGCCATCCCGCTCCGCGTCGAGGTGTACGGCGATGCCGCCTCCGGGCCGGCGCTCACCTCCGCGTTCCGGGACTTCTCCGCCGACGTCCCCGACCCGGCCCTGGTGGCCTTCTCGCCGCCCGCCGGCGCCGAGGTCTCCTACGACAACGTGCTCGACATCGCCGACGCGGCCAACCAGTACGCCCCGGTGGTCCCGCCGGACACCCTCGCCGGGCTGGCCAAGTCACCGTCCGCCGACCGTGCGGTGGGGGTCTACGGCTCCGGGGTCACCCGCATCCTCGCCCTCCCGCTGCGCGGCCGCGAGGCCGGGCCGCTGCGCGAGCAGCTCCTCACCACGCTCGGCGTCGTGACGAAGCCCGAGGGGACGCTGGTCAGCGTCGGCCCGCTCGGCCTGATGCTCACCGGCTCCGGCTCCGGCTCCGGCTCCGGCTCCGGCTCCGGCTCCGGCGACGACGGCGGCTGGCTGGTCGTCGGCACGGTCACGCCGGACACCCTGCTCGCGGCCGCCCGCGACCTCGCGACCGGCGTGCGGGCGGCTCCGGACGTGCCGCGGTGATCCGGACCGCAGCGCTGACCAAGCGCTACGGCCGGATCACCGCGGTCGACGACCTCGACCTGGACGTGCGTGAGGGCGACGTCTACGGCTTCCTGGGCGCCAACGGGTCGGGCAAGACCACCACGGTGCGGATGTTGCTGGGCCTGGTGCTCGCCACGTCCGGCACGATCGAGGTCATGGGGCAGCCGATGCCGGCGCGGGCCCGCCAGGTCCTGCCGGAGGTCGGCGCCCTGGTCGAGGGCCCCGCGGCGTACGCCCATCTCTCCGGGCGCGCCAACCTCGCGCTCTTCGACGCCATGGGCCCCGGGGGCGGCCGCGCCAGCCGGGCCCGGCGCGTCGACGACGCGCTCGCCCGGGTCGGCCTCGGTGGCGTCGACTCCCGACCGGTGCACGCCTACTCGCTGGGCATGCGGCAGCGGCTCGGCCTGGCCAACGCCCTGCTCCGCCGGCCCCGGCTGCTGGTGCTCGACGAGCCCACGAACGGCCTCGACCCCCAGGGGATCCGCGAGATCCGGGGTCTGCTGCTCGAGCTGAACGCCCACGGCACGACCGTCTTCCTGTCCAGCCACCTGCTCGCCGAGATCGAGCAGATGTGCACCCGTGTCGGAGTCCTCGACCAGGGCCGGCTGGTCGTGCAGGAGCAGCTCGACGTGCTCCGGCAGCCCACCGGCCGGGTCGTCGTGCACACGCCTGACGCCGACCGGGCCCGCGCGCTGCTCGACGGTCAGGTCGAGCACCAGGACGGCGAACGGCTGGTGATCCGGGTGCCCGACGCGGCGGCGCTCAACGCGCTGCTCGTCGGCGGTGGTGTCCGCGTCGCGTCGCTCACCGCCGAACGGCGCACGCTCGAGGACGTCGTCCTGGCGGCCACCAGCGCCGGCTCCGACACCTTCTCGGTCCCGGCGGTGGCGCGATGATCCTCGTCGAGCTCCGCAAGATGGTCCGCAGCCGGCGCACCTGGACGACGATCCTCCTGATCGACGCGCTGCCGACCCTCGTCGCGATCCTGCTCGCGATCACCGACCTCGGACCCCGCCCCGGTCAGGGCCCGGCCTTCCTCTCGGCCGTGCTCACCGACGGCACCCTGTTCCCGCTCGCGGCGCTCGCCATCGTGCTGCCGCTGTTCCTGCCGATCGCGGTGGCGCTCACGGCGGGCGAGGCGATCGCGGGCGAGGCCCAGGCCGGCACCCTGCGCTACCTCCTGATCCGGCCGGTCGGGCGGACCCGGCTGCTCGTGGCCAAGCTCGTCAGCGTGATGGCGTTCGTCGTGCTGAGCGTGCTGGTGGTCGCCGTGACGGCGTACGTCGTGGGGACCCTGCTGCTGGGCAAGGGGGACGTGACGACCGGCTCGACCAGCATCTCGGGCAGCTCGCTCTCGACCCAGGAGCTGTTGCTCCGCACCCTGCTGGCGCTGGCCTACGCGATGCTCTGCATGCTGGGCGTCGCGGCGATCGCGCTGTTCCTGTCCACGGTCTCCGAGTCGCCGCTCGGCGCGGCCCTCGGCACCCTCGCGGTGCTCATCGCCTCGACGATCCTGCTGACCCTCGACGCGGCGAGCGCGCTCCAGCCGTGGCTGCCGACGCGCTACTGGCTGGCCTTCGTCGACCTGTTCCGCGACCCGATCCTCTGGCGTGACGTGGTGCGCGGCGTGCTGCTCCAGCTGGTCTACGTCGTCGTCTTCCTCGCGGCCGGCTGGGCGAACTTCACGACCAAGGACATCACGGACTGACGGCGGCGGCCGCGCAGACGTCGCGTCCCGGGAGCCGGGGCTCGGCCGTGCCCAGCTCGAAGATCGTGATCGCGATGACCGACGGGGTGCGGGGCACGTCGCCGTGCGCCGCGGTCACCCCGGGGCACACCGACTGCAGGGAGAAGCTGACCGCGCCGTCCAGCTCGCCGGAGTCGGGCGGGACGACGGTCTGGTCGTCGGTCGTCCACAGCGCCACCCAGATCGGGCCCGGCGGGCTCTCGTCGCCGGCGTTGAGCCGACGCAGCAGGTCGCTGTCGGTCGCGAGCTGCTGACAGGCCTCCGGGCAGGCGTCCGGAGCGAGGTCGCCGGCGAGGCTGGCGAGATCCGTGCCGTGGTGCGGCGAGGCGAGGGTGACCACCCGCCGGGCCACGTCGCCCCCGCCGTCGTCGGCGACCCAGAGCCGCACGACCACGCCGCCGGCGGAGTAGCCCACGACGTCGACCGAGCCCGCGCCGCTGTCGGCCATCGCCTGCTCGGCCGCCCTGCCGAGCGCGGCGGCCTGGTCGCGGAGGTTGCCGGTGCCCGATCCCGGCGGGCGGACCACGACGGTCTCGCGGCCGGCGTCGCGCAGCCCCTGGGCCAGGACGTCGAGGGCCGTGGTGTCCCCGCCGTAGCCGGGCACCAGCAGCACCGGCCCCTCGACGGCCTGGGAGACCGGGGTGACGGCCGCGTCGCGACCACGCGTGACCACGACGGCGACGACCGCGACCAGCACCAGCGCCGCGAGGGCGGCGAGGAGAAGGACGAACCGGCGGCGGGCCGGCGACAGGGAGTCGAGCACGTCAGGCCGCTGTGCCGACCAGCGCGACGTCGCTGACCGGGGTGTAGTTGCGGGCGGCGCGGCCGGTGCCCGGTGCGGACACCGAGACCAGGCGCAGCAGCACCGTCGAGGTCGTCACCGGGTCGATCTCGAGGCTCTGCAGCGCGCGGGTGTCGTCGAGCGTCTGCGGGATCGTCGTACCGTCGTCGAAGACCCACTCGACACCGAGCACGCGGCGGTTCCCGTGGTACCAGTCGAGGGGCCTGCCGCTGCCGTCGGTCGCGGTCTTCGCGTAGCCGTTGACCAGTCCCACCTCGGTCAGCCGGGTGGGGGAGTCGAGCTCGAAGGTGAGCTCGTCGCCGGTGCCGTCGCCGGGCATCCGCCAGCAGGTCTCGGGCACGCCGTCGAGCAGGTTGCGGGCCTCGTAGCGGACCAGGTTGCCGCTCACGTCCTCGTTGGGCGGCGCGGTGGCCGGCACGGTCGCGGTCGCCAGGCGCGCGACGTCCTGGGGCTTCCCGGGCACCGGGATACCGGCCGTCTCGGACGGGCTCGGGCTCGGGCCGTCGGAGGCGGTGGGGGACGGCGTGGGCGTGGGCTTCGGGCCGGTGGCGCCGGTGGTCGCGGGGTCGGTCGCCTGCTGGTCGGCGTCGTCGCCGCCGGTGAGCAGCAGGACGCCGAGCACGGCGACCACGGCCAGGGCGGCGAAGCCCGTGATCCACGGCAGCCAGCGCCGGGGCTCACGCTGCTGGCGGTGCGCGCTGCGGGCCGGCCCGCCCGGGTCCACCGCGGGCCGCTCGACGGTGTCGGTGCGCCAGTCGTCGTCGGGGGCGGGGGTGCCGACCGGGTGGCCGCAGTTCGTGCAGAAGCGGCCGACGCCGAGAGCGTGACCACAGCTCGCGCAGCTCTCCATCGACTCTCCTCGCGGGGTGGCCACTGCTGACCAGCGCCAGAGTAGGCGACCCGGGGTCGACCCGACGAGGGCTCAGGGATCTGCGGGGCCGTCAGACCGCGATGTGCTGGACCTCCGCCTCGACCTTGCGCCGCGGGAGCAGCTCGACGACCAGCATCGCCGCGAGCACCATCAGCCCACCCGTCAGCATCCGCACGGTCGTCGGCTCACCGCCGAGCAGCACCGCGAAGAAGGCCGCGAACACCGGCTCCATGCTCATGATGAGGGCCGTGCGCGTCGGGGACAGGTGGGCCTGCGCCCAGGTCTGGCCGACGAGGGCGGCGGCGCCGGCGAACACCGCCATGTAGGCCACCGACAGCCAGTCGCCCGTGGTCGCCGGGAGGTCGACCCCGTCGGGGGCCGTCGCCACCAGGCAGACCAGCGCGATCACGATGATCTGCACGATCGACATGCCGAGCGCCTCGCGGGCGTTGGCCCACGCGCCCAGGCCGACGATGTGCAGGGCGTAGAGCAGCGCGGCGACGAGCGTGATCGCCTCGCCGTAGCCGAGCGAGAGGCCGTCGAGGGTCAGCACCCCGAGGCCGGCGGACGCGAGCACCACGGCGGCCCAGGTCATCCGGGTGATCCGGGTGCGCAGCAGCACGGCCGCGAACAGCGGGGTCGCGACGACGTACATCCCCGTGATGAGGCCCGAGATGCTCGCCGCGGTGTGGGCGAGGCCGGCCGTCTGGAGGATCTGGGCGACGCCGTAGAGCAGCCCGAGCGCGACTGCGCGGCGCCGGGACTCTGCGGAGAGCCGGCCGATCGCCCTCGGTGCGACGAGGACCAGCACGACGCTCGCCATCGTGAAGCGGACGGCCAGGAAGTCGAGCGTCGGCATCCGGTCGAGCAGGTCGTGGATGAGGAAGAACGTGCTGCCCCAGCAGGCGGTCATGGCGAGGAGGGCCGACGTCGCGAGCAACGTCGTACGGCGGGACTCGGTCACGCCTCGGAGTTCTCGGTGGTCGAGCCTGTCGAGACCCGCAGCTGCTTGAGCAGGGGGATGTCGGCGTTGCCGGGGTCGCGGGAGCCGGGGGTCTCGAGGACGAACGGGACGCCGTCGGTCGCCGGGTGGGCGAAGAGCTCGACGAACGCGTCGGTGCCGATGAAGCCCTCGCCGATGCGTTGGTGGCGGTCCTTGAAGGCGCCGCGCACGTCCATCGAGTCGTTGGCGTGGATCAGCCGGAGCCGGCCGGCCCCACCGATCTCGACGATCCGGTCGACGGTCGCGGTCGCCCCACCGGGCTCGTCGAGCGGGGCGCCGGCGGCGAACACGTGGCAGGTGTCGAGGCAGATGCCGGCGCGGGGGTGGTGATCGAGCGCGTGGAGGTAGGGGTCGAGGTCCTCGACGCCCGCGCACAGCGAGCGTCCCTGTCCGGCGGTGGGCTCGAGCAGCAGCCACGGGGCCTCGTCGTCGCCGAGGGTCTCGAGGACGGGGAGCAGGCCCTCGCGGACCTGGCGCATCGCGGAGGCGTGGCGGGCCACGCTCTCGGCGGGGTCGCCGGCCGGGTCGACGAAGGAGCCCGTGTGCACGACGACGCCCTCGGCGCCGATCTCGACGGCGCGGCGCAGGTTGTGGGCCAGGACGGCCACGGAGGCGGCGTACGTCGCGGGCGTCGGCGAGCCCAGGTTGACGAGGTAGGGCGTGTGGATGAACGCCCGCATGCCGCGCGCGGCGAGGCCCTCGCGGAACGCGGCGTCCTCGGCCGGCCTGCCCGCCGAGAGCGCCCACCCGCGCGGGTTCCCGACGAAGACCTGCAGGGTTTCGCAGCCGAGGTCGAGGGCGGACGCGAGCGCGCCCGTGGCCAGCCCCTTGCCGACCTGGACGTGGGTCCCGATCGGGTTGCGGGTGGGGGAGTCGGCCATGCCCGGAACGCTATCGGCCGGATCGTGACCCGGCGATGGCGCTCCGCCTTGGCGGCCCGCTTGACCGCGGCCTCCGGATCGAGCTCGGCGGCCAGGGCGCGGGCGGCCCGCTCCACCCGGCGCGACGTCCAGCCCAGCACCGGGGCGGGTGCACCTCGCCGGTCGCGGTGTCGACGGACATCGCGCACAGCCGCTCGTCGACGGTCTTGCGGTCCTCGAGGCTGAGGATCGCGGTCTCGCGGACCAGCACCGTCGCCGTCCACTCGTCGATCTCGCCGCGGGTCAGCACACCCAGCGTGTGGGGCATCTCGGCCATCGCCTGCGCGAACCCGAGGTGCCGCGAACCCTGAGAGGCGGGACAACCTCGCGCGAGTGCCACCTGGTCGGCGATCCCACGCCCGCGCCGGTCCCGACGTGCGCCGTGGTGGTCCTGCGCCGCCAGCTGTGAGGCCGCGAAGGCCATCGTCACCCGGGCCTGTGCGGCGGCCGCCGCACCCTTGACCCGCTCGAGCAACCCCAGCTGGTCGACCCGGTGGGCGTCCGCCGCCGGCCTTCGAGGCCGGGGTCACCCGCCAGCGTGGCGACCGACTCGAGGATCCCCCGCAGCAGCTCCACGTCGGGGTGCTGCACCACCGGCCACACGCCCGCATGCACCAGCCCGGTCGGGAGCAGGGCGGTCGCGGTCATGGATCCATCACAGCAGCGAGCGCCGACAGGCCTTCGTGGCCGGATCCCGCCTGTGGAGACGCGCGCGACAGCCAGACTTGTGGACAGAACATGGCCGCACGGCGGACGTTCACCTCTGCGCTGCAGCACGTGACAGCAAAGGTGCAGCGCTACCCGTCGCCTCTGAAGAGGCGGGGATGGACCACGAGTCCGTCGCCTGCGTGATCGCCGAGTGCCTCGACGGGGTGACCGGCCTTGCGGTCACGCCGCTGAGCTGCGCCGAGCCTAGGAATCCGGCTTCTGCCGAGCACCCGGCCCGACCTGCACGGACCAGACAGACGAGCAAGGGTTCACAGGAACGGGCGCAGCGCCTCGACCGACTCGGTGGCGAGCTTGACGGGGATGCCCTCGCCGATCGCGCGGAGCTTCCAGCCCGCGCCGTCACGGAAGATCTTGGCCAGCACCAGCCCTGTGAAGGGCACCCCGGCCGTGAGCGTGAAGCGGGCGAGCTCCACGTCGTGGCCGTCGACCAGGCGGCAGTAGGCGTTGTTGATCCACTCCATGCTGTGGCCGTGGTAGCTCGTCACGATCAGCACGATCGTGCCCACCCGCTGGTAGACCTTCGTCAGGTCCACGGTCACGACCTCGTCGTCGCCGGCGCCCCGACCCGAGAGGTTGTCGCCGAGGTGGACCACCGACTCGTCCCGGGTCGACAGGTTGTTGTAGAACGCCAGGTCGAAGAGCTGGTCGCCCGCGAACTGGACCGCCGAGGCGTCCAGGTCGATCTCGGGTGCGCCGGTGCCGATGAAGCCGGCCGTCGGCGCCTTGTCCCAGCCGACGCCCAGCTGGAGCCGGGTCAGCGGCTGTCCGTCGTCGGTGGCGAGCACCAGCTCCTGGCCCTTGCTGAGGTCGAGCACGATCGCCCCTCTCGTTCGTCGTGGCCCGAACCTATCCGGGGGCGCGTACTCTGGGGTCGGGTGGTCACCTCGGCTCCGAGGTTCCCGGCCCCCTGAAAGGTTGTCGCGATGCCGATGCCCCTCCCGCCGCAAGCCTCCCGAGGCAAACCGACGGACAGCCCGTCCACGAGCGAGCCAGCACATCTCTGGCGCCAGGTCGTGCACGCGCGGGGCGTGGTCACCAGCCAGCGGCACCTCCCGGTGCGCGGCTCGTTCGCCGCAGCCCGGGGCGACCTCCTCTCCGCCCTCGAGGCGTACGCCGACAGCCTCGCCGCCAACGGCCGGCCGATCCCCTACGCACTGCGGGACGAGCTGCGCCTCAACCGGCTGACCTGCACCGCCGACCGCTACCAGGGCTACGACCCCGGGGACCGTCGGCGCTAGCCGAGCCCGTCAGCACCCGAGGAGCTTCGGCAGGTCCTGGCGCAGGTGCTCAGGCTGCAGTCCCAGCCCCTCGAGGTCGCCCGCCGTGGCCCACACCAGCTCGAAGCCGTTGTCGGGCGCATCCGCCTCGAGCTCGGGACCGGACAGCTCGGGCGCGCCCTCGACGTCCGTCATCAGGAAGTAGCGCGCCTCGCGGCCATCGTGGGTGCCGGCGTACAGCTGGCGCTCCACCCGCGCCCGCAGCGTGCTCTCCTCCCACAGCTCGCGCACCGCGGCCGACTCGAAGCTCTCGCCGGGCTTGACGCTTCCGCCGGGCAGCACGGCGTAGTCGCGGCCACGGTGGTGCCGCTTGATCACGAGCACCTCGGCACCGCGCCGTACGACGGCCACCGCCCTCGGCCCCTGATCCGGCTGGGGCTCCAGCCCGGCGATCCACCTCGCCAGGTCGCGGGGCCGGGTGAACAGGATGACCTCGCGTCCGCCGGGGTCCGCGGCCCAGGCGCGCATCCGCTCGCGCTTGCGGCGGAACGAGCCGAAGTGCCAGACGACGATCGAGTCGCGGCGCACCAGTTGGCGCAGGGTCTCGACGTTGCCGCCGCACACGAGCCGGCGGTCGACGACCCGCACGAGCGATCGACGGACCAGCCGGCTGAGCGAGAGCCAGCGCGGGTAGTCGAGACCGACGACGAGCTCGGCCCGGGGCAGCACGGCGTCGAGCCAGGAGCCGTACGCCGTGTCGAGGACCCAGCGGTCGCCGGCCGCGATCGCGGTGAAGGTCTCGCGCTGGACGCCGGGATCGACCGCGACCCAGCCGGGCAGCCAGGTCAGGTCGTCCACCAGGGTCAGCGGCAGGCCGGTGCGCTCGGCGATCCGGCCCGCGGCGGTCGACTTGCCGGACCCGGTGACGCCGTAGACGAGGATGCGTCGCGGCATGGTCAGATCTGGTGCAGCGTGACGGTGCTGCCCTTCGGGACCATCTCGCCGGCCGGTGGGTCGGAGGAGAACACGTAGCCGAGGCCGAGATAGCCGGCGGCGTTCTCCACCTCGACGACGAAGCCCAGGGCCTCGAGCTCCGCGCGGGCCGCATCGACACCGGACGCGCGCACGTTGGGCATCTCGACGAGCTCGGGGCCCTTCGACACGACCAGCCTGATCGTGTCGCCGGAGTACAGCGTGCCGCTGGTGGGGGACTGGGAGATGACGGCGCCGCTGGGCACCGCGTCGGAGTACTCCTCGGTGGCCCGGTCGACCACCAGCCCCTTGGCCTCGAGCTTCTGCTGGGCCAGGTCGGCGTCCTTGCCGGTCCAGTCGCGGACCGTGATCGGCCTCGGCCCCCTGCTGACGATCAGGTCGACGGCGGCGCCCGGCCGCAGGGGCGTCCCGGGCTTGGGGTCGCTGCCGACGACCGTCCCCTCGGGGACCGTCTCGGACCAGCGCGGGACCGAGGTGCCGAAGGACAGGTGGGTGCCGGTGAGGGCGTCCTGGGCCTGGTCCTCGGTCATGCCCTTGACCTTGGGTACGTCGTAGCGCTCCTTGCCGAGGGACAGCACGACGGTGACGGTGCCGCCGTCGCGGATCCGCTCGCCGGCGCCCGGGTCGGTGTCGATGACCCGGCCGGCCGGCACGGTCTCGGAGTAGGCGCGGTCGCCGAGCTCGAGCTTCAGGCCCTCGGCCTCGATCTTCGCCTCGGCCCCGGCCCGGGCCATCCCGATGACGCTCGGGGTGGAGGTGTAGCGCGCGTAGCCGAACCACCAGGCGCCGAGGCCCGCGGTCGCGGCCAGCAGCAGGGCGAGCACGAGCAGGATCGGTCCGCGCCGGGACCGGCGCGGACGCCGGGGACGCGGAGGACGGCCCGGGGGCCGGGTCGAGACCGGCGGTCCGGGCGGTGGGCGCATCGGGACCAGTGCCTCGCTGTCGATCGCCGTGGTCCGGTCGGGCGCCGGGGCGGACGGTGCCGTCAGCGCGGCGAGCTCGGCGGCATCGAAGGGGTCGGAAGCCGTGTCGCCCCGGACAGACTGCTCCTCGGTGGCGACCGGCTGGCCCGTGTCGGGGTGCAGCAGGAACGGTGCGAGGTCGGTGGTGAGCTCCGGGTCGTCGCGAACTCCGTCGGCCAGCGCGGAGGAGACCCGGTGGACCTGGTGCAGCAGCACGCCGGCGTCGGCGGGCCGCAGGCCGCGGTCCCGCGCGGTGGCGCGGGCGACGAGCGCGTCGACGTACGCCGGGATCTCAGGGGCCTTCTGCGACGGGGGCGGGACGTCCTCGTGGACGTGCTTGTAGGCGACCTGGATGGGCGACTCGCCCTCGTGCGGCTTGGTGCCCGTGAGGAGCTCGTAGAGGACGACCCCCGCGGCGTACACGTCGGCACGGGCGTCGGCCCGGCCGTCGACGACGAGCTCCGGCGCGAGGTAGGAGACGGTGCCGATGAGGACACCGCCGGTGGCGGTGTGCTGGGTGTCGGCGCTGACGGCCTTGGCGAGCCCGAAGTCGGCCACCTTGACCCGGCCATCGTCGGCGATGAGGACGTTCTCGGGCTTGATGTCGCGGTGGATCAGCCCGGCACGGTGCGCGGCGGCGAGGGCGGAGAGCATCGGCTCGACGAGCGCGAGGGCGCGCGCCGGCGTCATCGGGCTCTCCTTGCGGATCACGTCGCGCAGGGTGTGGCCCTGCACGAGCTCC
>JAOPYB010000061.1 GCA_025964835.1 Nocardioides sp.
ATGTTCCCGAACGCCGAAGGCGTCACGACGCCCAACCGGCTGCACATCCAGGTGCAGCCCGACGAGGGCATGCGCCTGCACCTGACGGCCAAGGAGCCGGGCCCCGGTGGCTACCGCCTCCGCCCCGTGTCGCTCGACCTGAGCTACGCCACGGCGTTCGAGCAGCGGATGCCCGACGCCTACGAGCGGCTCCTGATGGACGTCATCAAGGGGAACCCGACCTTGTTCATGCGCCGCGACGAGGTCGAGGCCGCCTGGACCTGGGCCGAGCCGATCCTGACCCGCTGGGCGACCTCGCCGGACCGCCCCAGGCGCTACAACGCAGGTACCACCGGACCCACCGCCGCCACCACGCTCATCGAGCGCGACGGCCGAACCTGGCAGGAGCCCGACCAGTGACCCGACCTCTCCATCCCGTCCTCGCCGAGGTGACCGCGCGGGTCGTCGAGCGGTCCGCCGCCGGGCGCACCGAGTACCTCACCCGCATCCGCGCCGCCGACGACCGCGGCCCGGCCCGTGGCCGGCTCGCGTGCGCCAACCTCGCCCACGGCTTCGCCGCGTCCGACGCCCCGGCCAAGCAGGCGCTGCGCGGGCACATCAAGCCCAACCTGGCGATCGTGTCCGCCTACAACGACATGCTCTCGGCCCACCAGCCCTACCGCGACCTGCCCGAGGCCCTGAAGAAGTCCGTCATCCGCGCGGGCGGCATCGCGCAGTTCGCCGGGGGTGTCCCGGCCATGTGCGACGGCATCACCCAGGGCCGCGACGGCATGCAGCTCTCCCTCTACAGCCGTGACGTGATCGCGATGTCGACCGCGATCGCGCTCTCCCACGACATGTTCGACGGCGCCCTGATGCTCGGCGTCTGCGACAAGATCGTCCCCGGCCTGCTCATCGGCGCGCTGTCCTTCGGCCACCTGCCGACCGTGTTCGTGCCGGCGGGCCCGATGGCCTCCGGTCTACCGAACTCCGAGAAGGCGCGGGTCCGCCAGCTCTACGCCGAGGGCAAGGTCGGTCGCGCGGAGCTGCTCGAGGCCGAGGCGGCGTCGTACCACTCGGCCGGCACCTGCACGTTCTACGGCACCGCCAACTCCAACCAGCTGCTGATGGAGGTGCTCGGCCTGCACCTGCCGGGCTCGTCCTTCGTGAACCCGGGCACGCCGCTGCGCGAGGCCCTGACCCGCGAGGCCGGGGCCCGCGTGACCGCACTGACCCACCAGGGTGGCGAGCACACGCCCATCGGCGAGATCGTGGACGAGAAGGCGATCGTCAACGCCTGCGTGGCCCTGCTCGCCAGCGGCGGGTCCACCAACCACACGATCCACCTGGTCGCCATCGCCCGGGCCGCCGGCATCACGCTCACCTGGGACGACCTGTCCGACCTGTCCGCCGTGGTCCCGCTGCTGACCCGCATCTACCCCAACGGCGAGGCGGACGTGAACCACTTCCACGCCGCCGGCGGCATCGCGTTCCTGGTGCGCACCCTGCTCGAGGCCGGGCTCCTGCACGACGACGTGCGGACGATCGTCGGTCACGGCCTGTCGCGCTACACGGCCGAGCCGCGCCTCGACGGCACCGGCGACCGAGCCGGGGTCGTCTGGGAGGACGGGCCCACCGCGTCCCTCGACACCTCCGTGCTGCGCCCCGCGGACGACCCGTTCTCCCCGGACGGCGGACTGCGGATGCTGACCGGGCCTCTCGGCCGGGCCGTCATCAAGACCTCGGCCGTCAGGCCCGAGCACCGCAGCGTCACCGCCCCTGCGCTGGTCTTCGACCACCAGGACGACTTCCTGCTCGCGTTCCAGGACGGCGCCCTGGACGGCCGGGACTTCGTGGCGGTCATCCGCTACCAGGGTCCGGCCGCCAACGGGATGCCCGAGCTGCACAAGCTCACCCCCGCGCTCGGCGTGCTCCAGGACCGCGGCCAACGGGTCGCACTGGTCACCGACGGCCGGATGTCCGGCGCCTCGGGCAAGGTGCCGGCCGCCATCCACGTGACCCCCGAGGCCTTCCTCGGCGGACCGCTGTGCCGGGTGCAGGACGGCGACGAGGTCACCGTCGACGCCGTGACCGGGCTCCTCGACCTGCACGTCGACCACGCCGCGTTCGTGCGCCGCGAGGCCACCGGGTGCGCACCCCAGGGAAGCGACTGGTCCGGCACCGGGCGCGAGCTGTTCGCCGCCTTCCGGGCCACCGTCGGCTCCGCCGACACCGGCGCCAGCGTGTTCCCCGGCGTCGCCGCTCCCCGGCAGGAGGTGCGCGTTGTCCGGGCCGTCTGAGCTGCTCTCCCTGGTCCCCGTCGTGCCCGTCGTCGTCGTCGACGACCTCGCGCACGCCGTGCCCGTCGCCCGCGCGCTGGTCGCCGGCGGGCTCCCGGTCATCGAGCTGACCCTGCGCACCCCGGTCGCCCTCGACGCGATCCGCGCGATCGCCGACCAGGTGCCCGAGATCCTCGTCGGGGCCGGGACGATCGTGACGCCGGGCCAGGCCAAGGAGGCGCTCGACGCCGGGGCGCAGTTCCTCGTGTCACCGGGCTCGACGCCCTCCCTCCTCGCGGCGATGGCCGAGACCGGGCTCCCGTTCCTGCCCGGCACCGCCACCGTCTCCGAGGTGCTCGCCGTGCTCGAGGCGGGCCTCACGGAGCTGAAGTTCTTCCCCGCGGAGGCATCCGGGGGCGCCGCCTTCCTGCGGTCGATCGCGTCCCCGGTCCCGCAGGCGCGCTTCTGCCCGACCGGCGGGATCACCGCGGGGAGCGCGCCGTCGTACCTCTCGCTGCCGAACGTCGGTTGCGTCGGCGGCTCCTGGCTGACGCCTGCCGACGCTCTCGCCGCGGGCGACTGGGGCCGCGTCGAGGAGCTGGCGCGGGCGGCCGCCGCGCTCGGCTGACGGTTCGGGGAGCTGGGGTTTGGTCCCCAACCGTGACATCGGGGGGCCGAATCGTGCCGTTCGTGACCAATCGGCGACCCTCGGCCGGCGTCAGCGGATGAAGTAGAGGCCGACCGCGGCGGGGATCAGGCCGAGGAGCAGCCACGGGGTGAGCGGGTTCTTCTGGTGGATGGCGAAGCCGGCGGCGACACCGAGGACGCCGACGATGGCCGCGATGACGTCGAGACCGATCTGTGCGCCCGGACGCGTGGTGTCGAGGAAGATCGCCGCGAGCACGAGGCCGGCGGAGAAGTGCGCGATCGTCGTGACCGCGAGCGCCGACATGACCCAGCGCTGGACCGAGCCCATGCTCATCGACCGCGAGTCCGCGCTCGAGGCGGTCCGGCGTGGGTTGGCCGGGTCCATCAGGTGCCGGCGACGCGGTGGCGGCGGCGTTGTGGGCGGTGGCTCGGGGATGGTCACTCCTCGATTGTCGCCGACCCCCGTCTGTGGCACCCCAGCAGGTGCGGGTCGAAGACGCCCAACGCCTCCATCATCGCGAACATCGTGGTCGGGCCGACGAACGCGAAGCCGCAGTTCTTCAGCGCCTTCGACAGCGCGACCGACTGGGGTGACGTCGTGGTCATCTGGTCGGTGCTCTCCGGTGCGGGCGGTGGGTCGGGGCGGAACGACAGCACGAACGCCTCCAGTCCCTCGCCCTGCCTCAGCGCGACGGTGGCCCGCGCGTTGACGAGAGTGGCCTCGATCTTGAGCCGGTTGCGGACGATGCGCGGCTCGGCCATCAGCCGCTCGACGTCGCCGGCGTCGTAGGTCGCGACCGCGTCGGCGTCGAAGCCGGCGAAGACCTCGCGGAACGCCTCGCGCTTGTTGAGGATCGTCGACCAGGAGAGCCCGGACTGGAACGCCTCGAGCGTGAGCCGCTCGAAGTAGGCCGACTCACCGTGGACGCGCATGCCCCACTCGGTGTCGTGGTAGTCGCGCATCACCCCCGGCCCACCGCCCCACGGGCAGCGCGCCACACCGTCCTCGCCGATCACCGGTCCGCCCATGAGCACATCCAAGCGCAGGCCGCCGACCGTCGCCCCCTGGGCTAGCGACGCTCCTTGAGTCGCGCGTTGGGCAGCACCGGCGCGGGGATCGGCGGCAGGTGGTCGCCGACGACGATCCCGAACCGGCCGGGGCGGACCCGCTGGGCGTCGGGCACCACCCGTTCCGACGGCGCGCTCGACTCCACGAGCCCTCCCGCTGCGCGCGGGTCCGGTGCCGAGCCGGAGCGTTCCGCGACCTGGTCCTGCCACTCGGCCCGGAAGGCCACGATCTCCTCGTGGGTGCGCCCGACGAAGTTCCACCACATCACGATCGACTCCCCGAACGGCGGCCCGCCGAGGAGCAGCAGCCGCACCGGCGCGTCGTACGCCCTGAGCTCGAGGCGGTCCCGGCCGGGCGGGACGTAGGCCAGGTCGTGCTGCTTGGTCTCGGTGCCCGCGACGGCGAGCACCCCGGTGTCGAGGAGCACCCCGTGCTCGAAGGACGCGTCGACGTCGAGGGCCAGAGTCGTGCCCGGCTCGAGCAGCAGCTCCGCGCCGAGGAGCGGGGTGTACGTCGGCACCGGCGAGGTGTCGCCGAGCAGCGAGCCGAGGAAGACGCGGGCCGTCCACCCCGCACCCGTCACGGGGGTCGGCGCATGGTGGGCGAAGCCGGGATCGACGTGCCGGTCACCGTCGGGCAGCGCCACCCAGAGCTGGGCGCCGTGCAGCGACGTGGTGGTGGCGGTCGACACCTCCGAGTGGCTGATGCCACGCCCCGCCGTCATCAGGTTGACCTCGCCCGGCCGCACGATCGCGTGGCTCCCCGCGCTGTCGCGGTGCTCGATCTCGCCGCTGAAAAGCCAGCTGACGGTCTGCAGTCCGGTGTGCGGGTGCGGGGCCACGCTCATCCCGCCGCTGGCCGACACCTCGTCGGGCCCGTAGTGGTCGACGAAACACCAGGCGCCGATCAGCGATCGATGCCGCTGCGGCAGGGTCCGCCGCACGTGCATGGCCCTCGGCCCGCCGAGCGGCACCTCGCGCGGTGTCATGACCTCGACGCCCGCCGAGGACGACGACGCGCAGGTGACCTCGTCGGGACGGTCCTCCAGGTTGCTCACGCGACCACCCTAGGCATGGTGCCGCGGGGCCCCGGTCAGCTCAGGTGGTGCGGCTCGACGTACCGCTTCTCCTCGTCGCCACGGCCCCCGACGGAACCACCCGTCGACACGTTCTCGGTGCGGCCGTGGGACTGTTCGTCGCCGCGTGCCTCGAGCCGGACCACGACCGACTTGTAGGCCGGCTGGTTGCTGCCGTCGGCCTTCGAGTCGAGAGGGACCAGCGCGTTCGCCTCCGGGTAGTAGGCGCCGGTGCAGCCGCGCGGGGTGTCGTAGGTGACCACCCGGAAGCGCGGCGCCCGCCTCTCGGAGCCGTCCTTCCACTCGCTGACGATGTCGACCATCTGCCCCTCCTCGAGACCGAGGGACACCATGTCCTGGGGGTTCACGAAGACCACCCGGCGACCGTTCTTGATGCCGCGGTAGCGGTCGTCGAGGCCGTAGATCACGGTGTTGAACTGGTCGTGCGAGCGCATCGTCTGCAGGAGCAGCCGGCCCTCGGGTACGTGCAGCACCTCGGTCGGGCTGACCGTGAAGATCGCCCTGTCCTTCTCGGTGGGGAACGTGCGGGTGTCGCGGGGCGGGTGCGGCAGCACGAACCCACCCGGCTGGTCGATCTTCTCCTCGTACGCCGCGCAGCCGGGGACCACGCGCGCGATCCGGCGCCGGATGGCCGAGTAGTCGTCGCGGAACTCCGCCCAGGGGATGTCGGGGTTCGCCCCCAGCGTCGCGAGCGCCATCGTGCAGACGATGTCGACCTCGGACCGGAGGTGCGGCGACGCTGGCGCGAGGGGGCCCTTCGAGGAGTGCACCGCGCACACGGAGTCCTCGACGGTGACCCGCTGCCGGCGACCGCCGGTGAGGTCCTTCTCGCTGCGGCCCAGCGGCGGCAGGATCAGCGCCTCCTTGCCGTGGACGAGGTGCGAGCGGTTGACCTTGGTCGAGACCTGCACGGTGAGGTCCGCCTGGCTCAGGGCGGCCTCGGTCACCTCGGTGTCGGACATGGCGGAGACGAAGTTGCCCCCCAGTCCGAAGAACACCTTGGCCGAGCCGTCGCGGAACGCCTTGACGGCCGCGACCGAGTCGAACCCGTTCTCGCGCGGCGGCTCGAAGTGGAACTCGTCGCGCAGCGCGTCCAGGAAGTGCGACGGGGGTCGCTCCCAGATGCCCATCGTGCGGTCGCCCTGCACGTTCGAGTGGCCGCGGACCGGGAAGAGCCCCGCGCCGGGCTTGCCGATGTTGCCCTGCAGGAAGGCGAGGTTCGCGATCTCCTTGACGGTGG
>JAOPYB010000347.1 GCA_025964835.1 Nocardioides sp.
GCAGCGCGAGGACGAACCCGACGACGATCGGGGCCATCCAGGCAAGCCCGAAGCGGCGGTTCATCACCAGGTAGAAGAGGATCACGACGAAGGTGCCGCTGAGCGTGAACTCGTACATGTTGCCCCACGGCACCCGGTTCGGGTCGGCGGCCATGCCCCGCCCGAGGAGCGCCACCGCGTGCACGGCGCAGGCGATCGCGGTGAGCATCAGGCCGAGCCGCCCGAAGAGGGCCGTACGGCGCGTGGCCTGCGCCGCCGTGGCCCGGTCGCGGTCGCCGGTGGCGACGACGACGTCGCCCGCGGGCGTGGCGGCCGCCGAGGTCTCGGCCTCCACCGGCACGTGGCGCAGGGCGCTCCACTCGACGAGGTGGGCGAGCAGCGCGAGGAAGTAGACGATGCCGCAGCCCGCCACGGCCTGGTTGCTCAGCGTCTCCCATGCGGCGTCGGTCACGACTTCTCCTCCGGCTTGCTGGTCTGCTGGGTCTGCTCGATCTTCGGGGCGCCCGGCAGGGCGGCCATGATCTCGGTGATGACGACGGAGACGTCCCCGCCGCCCGAACGGTCGAGGGCCGCCACCTCGACCAGTGTGACCCCACCCTCCTCGCGGGCACGAACCCAGACCCGCCGCGGCCGGATGAACAGCGAGCCGAGCAGACCGATGAGCGCGAGCACGACCCCGCCGAGGGCGATCCGCTTGCCCGGCGTCTGGCTGATCTGGATCTTGTTCCACCGCTCCACGCCGTCGAGGCTCACCGAGCCCAGCCCGTTCGGCAGCGTGACGCTCTTGCCGGGCTGGAGGTCGACGCGGAACATCGACCCGTCCTTCTTCTTCAGCAGCGTGGTGTGGGACTTGTCGAGCTCGTAGACCGACTGCGGGGTCCCGTTGTCCATGCCGAGGTCGCCGGTGTAGACGAGCATCGAGATGGCCGGGTTGAGGTAGTTGCCGAAGGCCGAGTAGGGACCGGTCTCGTCGGTGAACGCGTAGGTCGGGTAGAACTCGCCCTCGAGCCCGATCTGGGTCGGCTTCGCGTCCGGCGCCTTGACCACGCCGAAGGACCGGAACGTCGAGTCCGTGGGCAGGAAGATCGTCGGCCCGCTGTAGACCTTGTCGCCGTTCCCGTCGCGGATCGTGATGACCGGGGCGTAGCCGTGGCCGATCAGGAACACCTCGGTGTCGCCGACGGTGAGCGGGTGGTTGACCTGGAGGTCGTAGGTCTTCTCCGGCGAGGTCGGCGACTCGCGGTAGGTCAGGTGCGAGTCGAACGCGCGGGCCATCCCCTTGCGCGGCCCGGACGTCAGCCAGTCGACCTTGAAGTCGTCGATGTGGAACGAGAACGGCTCCATGTCGGAGGCCTTGAACAGGCTGCCCGGCACGAAGTCGTCGTACTGCGTGAGGTTGTTGGAGAACCCGTTGCCGACGACCAGGATCACGCCGCCCTTGTAGCCGAACAGCCCGCCCAGCGCGAAACCCACGAGAACCACGAGAACCGAGAGGTGGAAGAGCAGGTTGCCGGCCTCGCGCAGGTAGCCCTTCTCGGCCGACACGGCGCCGCCGACCTCCAGGACCCGGTAGCGCCGCGACCCGAGCGCCTTCGCGGCCCCCTCGAGGACCTCGGCCGTGGGGACACTGGTCTCGTACGACGCGTGGTCCGGGAGGCGGGACAGGTTGCGGGGGGCGCCGGGCGGCTGCGCGCGCAGGGCGCGCCAGTAGACGAACGTGCGCGGCACGATGCAGCCGACCAGGGAGATCATCAGCAGGATGTAGATGGCCGAGAACCAGGGCGAGTCGTAGACGCTGAACAGGCCGAGCCGGTCGTAGACCGGTGTGAGCTTCGGGTGTGCCGCCTGCCAGCGGGAGGTCTTGAGGGAGTCGACGCCGCTCTGCGGGATGATCGAGCCGGGGATCGCCGCCAGCGCGAGCATGAGCAGCAGCACCAGGGCCGTGCGCATCGAGGTCAGCTGGCGCCAGCCCCAGCGGGCCATCTCGCGGGCGGTGAGCTCGCCGGGACGTCGACGGTCGCGGTCGGCGTCGCGCTCGACCGCGTCGGCGTGGCCCTGCGGGCGTTGGGACTGCGGGTCGCTCACCGGGTCACAGTCCCGTCTGGGTCGTGCCGACGAGGTGGATCTGGATCCAGGTGACGGCCTGGTCCCACCAGCCGGTGACCAGCAGGACCCCGACGGCCACGAGCATCAGGCCGCCGAACCGGGTCACCCACACCTGGTGTCGGCGGATGAACCCGAAGGCGCCGAGGGCCCGGCGGTAGGCCAGCCCGGCCACGATGAACGGGATGCCGAGCCCGAGGGCGTAGATCCCGGACAGCAGCGCACCACGGCCGGCGGTGGCCTCGTTGATGGAGAGCGTGCTGATCGCGGCCAGGGTGGGCCCGGTGCAGGGCAGCCAGCCGAGGCCGAAGAGGAAGCCGAGGAGTGGCGCCGCCGCGAGCCCCACCGCGGGGACGGCGTGGATCCGCCACTCGCGCTGCAGCAGCGGGATGACACCGGCGAAGACGAGGCCCAGCACGATCGTGAGGATCCCGAGCGCGAACGTCAGGGTGTCGCGCCACGTGACGAGCCAGGCGCCCAGCGCGCCCGACAGGGTGCCGAGCGCGACGAAGACGACCGAGAAGCCCAGCACGAAGAGGACCGAGCCGAGCAGCATCCGGCCGCGGCGCTCACCGGCGATCCCGTTCGCGAGGTCCGCCCCCGACAGGCCGGTCGCGTAGGAGAGGTAGCCGGGGAGGAGCGGGATCACGCACGGGGAGAAGAAGGAGACCAGGCCGGCCACGAGCGCGACGGGGATGGCGAGCACCAGCGAGCCCGAGGCCGCGGTGTCGTGGAACCAGTCACCCATCCTCGGCCGCGACTTCCTGGATCAGGTCGACGAGGGACACCTTGCCGGGGACGTCTCCGGAGATCACCGCAGCGACCCGGCCCGAGCTGTCGAGAACGGCCGTGCTCGGGACCGAGGAGAGGCTGACCCTGCCGCTGAAGGCCAGCAGGGCCTGACCGTCGGGAGCCCAGATGGACGGGTACTCCACGCCGGCCTGCCGCGAGAATGCCAGTCCCTGCGCCTGGCTGCTGTCGCGGATGTTGATCCCTACGAAGTCCGCCGTGCCGGCGGTCTCCTCGGCGGCCGTCGCGAGCATCGGCATCTCAGCGCGGCAGGGCCCACACCCCGACCACCACATGTTCACGACGACAACGTCGCCGCGGTAGTCGGCGAGGTCGATGGGGTCGCCCTCGAGGGACTCGCCCTTCAGGTCGACGGGTTCTCCGCGGCCGGCCTCGGGGATCTGGACGATGCGGCCGTCGCCGGTGATGTAGCCCTTGTCGCCGGTGCCCTCCAACGACGAGCAGCCCGCCAGCAGGAGCAGGCAGGTGAGGACGGGCAGCAGCCAGTGCTGCCTCGAGCGGCGCAGGAGAGAGCTCAGGGTCGGTGCTCCTCGGTGGCGCCGCCGGCCGAGAACGGGGCGGCCTTGTCGCGGGTCGGGATCAGGTCGCCGGCCGGCTCGGAGTAGGACACCTGCGCGAGCTGGTCACCGACGAAGTGCAGCGACGTGAGCGAGACCAGGGTGCACTGGCGCTTGCGCGGGTCGTGGAGGAACGAACGGTGCTCGACGTGGAGGCGGGTGATCCAGATCGGCAGCTGGTGGGAGACGATCACAGCCTCGTGGCCCTCGGCCGCCTGCCGGGCGTCGTGGACCGCCGACATCATCCGGGCGGGGAGCTCCTTGTAGGGCTCGCCCCACGACGGCTTGAAGGGGTTCCACAGGTACTTCCAGGCCGACGGCTTGCGCAGGGCGCCGTCGCCGACGCCGAACCGCTTGCCCTCGAAGACGTTCGTCGACTCGATGACGCGCTCGTCGGTGACGATCTCCAGGCCGCGCGCCTCGGCCAGCGGGCGCGCCGTCTCCTGGGCCCGCTCCAGCGGCGAGAC
>JAOPYB010000133.1 GCA_025964835.1 Nocardioides sp.
TTTTTTTGTGCCCGAACCGCCTCGCACCACCCCGACCGAAAGACGCCCCGATGGACCTGCACGGCACCTTCCACGTCTACGACACCACCCTGCGCGACGGCGCGCAGCAGGAGGGGCTCAACCTCTCGGTCGCCGACAAGCTCGCCATCGCCCGGCAGCTGGACGGTCTGGGCGTGGGCTACATCGAGGGCGGCTGGCCGGGGGCCAACCCCAAGGACACGGAGTTCTTCCGGCGGGCCAGCCAGGAGCTCGAGCTGCGGCACGCGAAGCTGGCGGCGTTCGGCGCCACCCGTCGCGCCGGCGTACGCGCGGCCGACGACCCCGGCATCGCCGCGCTGCGCGACAGCGGCGCGGGTGTCGTGACCCTCGTGGCCAAGTCGCACGACCGGCACGTCGAGCTCGCGCTGCGCACCACGCTCGAGGAGAACCTCGAGATGATCCGCGACACCGTCTCCCACCTGCGGGCCGAGGGCCAGCAGGTCTTCCTCGACGCCGAGCACTTCTTCGACGGCTACCGCGCCAACCGCGACTACGCGCTCGAGGTGCTCCGCACCGCGTACGACGCCGGCGCCGACGTCGTCGCGCTCTGCGACACCAACGGCGGGATGCTCCCCGGCTGGGTGTCCGACGTGGTTCACGACGTCATCGAGACCGCCGGCGTCCGCGTCGGCATCCACTGCCACAACGACACCGGCTGCGCCGTGGCCAACACGCTCGCGGCCGTCGATGCGGGGGCGACGCACGTCCAGGGCACGATCAACGGCTACGGCGAGCGCACCGGCAACGCCGACCTCGTCTCGGTCGTCGCCAACCTGGAGCTCAAGCTCGACCGCCGGGTGCTGCCGCAGGGGCTGCTCCGCGACGCGACCCGGATCGCCCATGCCGTCGCCGAGGTGACGAACTTCCCGCCCGCGTCCCGCCAGCCGTACGTCGGGACGTCGGCGTTCACGCACAAGGCCGGCCTGCACGCGAGCGCGATCAAGGTCGACCCGAACCTCTACCAGCACCTGGACCCGGTCCTCGTCGGCAACGACATGAGGCTGCTGGTCTCCGACATGGCCGGCCGCGCGTCCATCGAGCTGAAGGGCCGCGAGCTCGGCTTCGACCTCTCCGGCGACACTGCCGACGACCGGGAGCTGGTCACCCGGGTCACCGACCGGGTCAAGGCCATGGAGTCCCGCGGCTACACGTTCGAGGCCGCGGACGCGTCGTTCGAGCTGCTGCTCGTCGAGGAGGTCGAGGGCCAGCGCCCGTCGTACTTCGACGTCGAGTCGTGGCGGGTCATCACCGAGACCCTGCACCACGCGGGCCCGGGCGAGGAGGCGGTCTCCGAGGCGACCGTGAAGCTCAAGGCGGGCGGCGTGCGCTACGTGGTGACGGGGGAGGGCAACGGCCCCGTCAACGCGCTCGACCAGGCGCTGCGCGAGGCGATCGGGCAGGCCTACCCCGAGGTCGCGAAGTTCGAGCTGATCGACTACAAGGTCCGCATCTTCGACCAGGGCCACGGCACCGACGCCACCACGCGGGTGCTCATCGAGACCAGCGACGGGCAGTCGTCATGGGTGACGGTCGGCGTCGGGCACAACGTCATCGAGGCGTCGTGGGGCGCCCTGGTCGACGGCATGACCTTCGGGCTGCGCCGCCACCACGACGTCACTGACGGATGATGCGGGCGGCGAGGTCGACCCAGCCGCGGTAGACCCGGTCGACGTCGAGGCCCTCGATGCGGACCTGCTGGTCGAGGATCGGCGCCTCGAGCGGCGCCATCAGCGCGACCGCGAGCAGCGGCAGGTCGCCGGCGACGCCGAGCTCGCCGAGCAGGTGCCGCACGTGCATGACGGCGAAGGAGTACGCCGCGAACGAGCGGGTGCCCGCGCGGCCGGCCGCCCGGATCAGGTCGGCGTGCTGGATCGTGGTCTCCAGCCTGGACCGGCCGAAGGCCAGCAGCCGGTCGAGGGCCGGCGCACCCGGGCCGAGCGGAGGCGACCCGGACATGACCGAGGCCTGCCAGGCGGTCTCCGAGTGGTTGAGCAGGGCGCCCATCAGCCCCTCGCGGGACTCGAAGCGGCGGAAGACCGTGCCCTTGCCGACCCCGGCCTCGTGCGCCACGGCCTCCATCGTGACCGCGTCGATCCCGCAGTGCTCGATCAGCCGGGCCGCCGCCACCAGCAGCGCCTCGCGGTTGCGCGCGGCGTCGCGCCGCTCCGGCTGCGGAGCGTCGAGGAGGGGGAGCAGGCGGGGTCCGTCCATGACGTGGCTCACTCTAGGCGGGGTGGTGGTGCTCGTCCGGGGAAGCGGGCTCGGCGTCCGGGAATAGAAAACGGACCGCGGTCCGTTTAACTGGGTGATCGTCCCACCAACTTCAGGAGCACCCCCATGTCGGACACCCGCGTCATCGTCCTGGTCGGCAGCCTGCGCGCCGACTCCGTCAACCGCAAGATCGCCGAGACCCTCCGCGACCAGGCGCCCGACGGCGTCACCGTCGAGATCGCCGAGAACCTCGAGCAGCTGCCCTTCTACAACGAGGACCTCGACGGTGGGGACGTCCCCGCCGCCGCGGCCGCGCTCCGCGACCAGGTGGCCCGCGCCGACCGCGTGCTGGCCGTGACGCCCGAGTACAACGGCACCATGCCGGCCGTGCTCAACAACGCCATCGACTGGCTCTCGCGCCCCTACGGCGTGGGCGCCATCACGGGCAAGCCCTTCGGCGTCGTCGGGGCCACCCCCACGCCGTACGGTGGCAAGTGGGCGCACGCCGACGCCGTGCGCTCGGCCGGGATCGCCGGTGCGGTCGTCGTCGAGGACGTCACGGTCTCGCAGTCGGCCCTCGAGGTCGACGTGCTCAACGACCCCGAGGTCCTCGCCCGGCTGCGCGCCGCGGTCCAGACCCTGGTCGACTACGACGCGACCGTCGTCGCCGCCTGACCGCACGCCCCGCGCTAGCGTCGGGTCATGGCGGAACTCCACGACCTGACCGCGCTGGACCAGGGTGAGCTCGTACGACGCCGCGAGGTGTCCCCGCTCGAGCTCACCCAGCACTACCTCGAACGCGCCGACCGGCTCGACCAGGTCGGCGCGTTCGTCACGCTCACCCCCGAGCTCGCGCTCGTGCGCGCGACCGCGCTCGGCGAGCGGCCACCGGACGCCGGGCCGCTCTTCGGCGTGCCGACCGCGATCAAGGACCTGAACCTGGCCGCCGGGGTGCGGACGACCTTCGGGTCGGCGGCGTTCGCGGACTTCGTGCCCGACGTCTCCGACGGCGTCACGCTGTCGATCGAGGCGGCCGGGATGGTCAGCCTCGGCAAGACCAACACCCCGGAGTTCGGCTCGCCCTGCTACACCGAGCCGGACGTCGCGCCGCCCGCGGTGACGCCGTGGGACGACAGCCGGACGGCCGGCGGCTCCTCGGGCGGGGCCGCCGCTGCCGTCGCGGCCGGGCTGGTCCCGGTCGCCCAGGGCTCGGACGGTGGTGGCTCGATCCGGATCCCGGCGTCGTGCTGCGGCCTGGTGGGGCTGAAGCCGACCCGCGGACGGATCAGCGGGCACCCGATGTACGGGGACCCGGTCGGTTTGGCGACGGCCGGGTCGCTGGCCCGGACCGTGCGCGACGCGGCGGCGATGCTCGACGTGCTCGCCGGTCGTCGAGTCGGTGATCCTGCCTGGGCGCCACCTCCCTCCGAGACGTTCGTGGCCTCCTGCGAGCGCGACCCGGGGCGGCTCCGGATCGCTCGCTTCAGTGCACCAGTCATCACCGACACCAGGGTCGACCCCGAGTGCCTGCGCGCCTGGGAGGACGCCTCCCGGCTGCTGGAGTCGCTGGGTCACGAGGTCGTCGACGTCGACGTACCGCTCCCGCCGGAGGCCGTCCCCGTCTTCGAGACCTGCTGGGCCGTGCTCACCGCGCTCTCCGTCGTGCCTCCGGAGCGTGAGCACCTGCTGCGGCCGCTCACCCGCTGGCTCACCGAGCGCGGTCGCGCGGTGAGCGGTCCGGACTTCGGGCTGGCGATCGGCGCGATGCGCCGCCACGCCGCCGCTGCGCTGACCGCGCTCGCGCCGTACGACGCGGTCCTGACGCCGACCCTGGCCACGCCGCCGGTGCTGGTCGGGGCGATGCGCGACGACGCCGACCCCGCCGCGGACTTCCAGGCGCAGAAGGACTTCACGCCCTGGACGTCAGCCTGGAACGTCACCGGCATGCCGGCGGTCTCGCTGCCGCTGCACTGGACCCCGGACGGGCTGCCGGTCGGTGTGATGTTCGCGGCGCGGCCCGCCGAGGAGGAGCTGCTGCTCTCGCTGTCGGCGCAGGTCGAGGCAGCCGCGCCCTGGGCGGAGCGGAAGCCGCCGGGCTGGTGACGGCGCTGATCGCTCCACGGGAGCTCGCGCGCCGAGTGACACGGATCGACGAGCCCGCGGCCGACGGCGATCACAGTGCATTTCTTTGCATTGCGCAAAGTTGAGGGTGTGATCGGGAGGTTCAGTGGCGCGGGTCAGTTACGTTCCGGACCGACGATGAAGTCGGACATGGCGGGCGCGGCAGGCCAGCCACCCGGCCGTTCGGACCGGGTGGCCGGCTAGGTTCTGTCCACACCACGTCGGATCTCGGGGGAACCAGATGGCCAAGCTCATCGCGGGGATCACCGTCCTCGCCATGGCCGCTCTTGGCGGTGTCGTCTTCGCCTTCAGCCACTTCGGCGGGGGGGATGACGTCGAAGAGGCGGTGCAGCGCGACATGCCCCGCAAGGCTGACTACTCATTCGTGGCGCTACCGGTGACGCCAGCGCCGGTCGGAGCGAGCGTCGAGACTTCCCACTATGCCGACGAGGAGCGGGACGGGCAGGTTGTCCTGCTGAGGTACCCGGACGTCACGCTTCAGGCGTGCAGCTTGATCGTGGATGTCAGCGAGTCGCGCTCTTGCGCTGCTCGCGGCCGGGAGGTGCTTCGCGTCGTCGAGCACGACGGCGTGCGGACGACCTTGTTCCTGGGGACGAAGGAAGGGCCGGTCCGAGGCGACGCGGACACGGTGGGCGAGCTTCGACTGTGGCTCAGGAATGCACGTTTCACGGCGGCGCCCGATTGGGTGGCGACCTATGCGCACGACCAACTGGAAGGGATGTACGCAGGTTGATGAGGACAAGGGGGCCAGCTGCGGTGGCGGTGGCGGCTGCGTTCAGTCTCGCGGCAATGCTCGGCCGACGAGGGTAAGGCCAGCACCGACGCCGTTGAGCAGGAGTTCTTGGAGGAATAGGCTCGTACGGGCGTGCTGTGGGACGCAAGCGAGGTCGCTGCGGCGACATTTGGTGATGCGACCGACGTCGCGTTCAGTGAGAACGTGGACCCCTCCAGCATCGAGACGCAGTGGTCGAGCAGGCAGACGGGGAGATGACCTCGGAGATCCAGGTCGTGGCCGACATGGACCGCGCTGGGGTTGTGGCGGCCTCGACGGGTTTCCGCGCCGGAGCCGACAGCCTCAAGAACGTCACAGGGCAGGTGTCGGGCAGCTACGACGGCGGGGCTGTCACCGTCAAGGTCGACGGCGACGCAGTGACCTCCTACTGGGAGCGATACCAGGTCAAGGAGGCGAAGACCGACCGCAAGATCTTCTACTACGGCCACTGGGCGACTGCCGTCGGCAAGCAGGTCGCCGGCGACTTCGATGACCACCCAGGGGTGATCGATATTCGGTCCCGGCCCAAGGTCGGGCGTAAGGACGACTTCATGAACTGGAGGAACAGCTGGCCGAAGGAGTCGGACTCCGACTGCAGCTCGTCGACTGTCAGCGTCGGCATCCTCGGTTTCAGCGCGGGGTTGCCCTTGGGGAACTGCGAGGGTTTCGTGCCGGAACCGGATGCAACCAACTACCAGATGAAGAATGTCTGGAGCGACGGTGCTTGCACCGACGGCAGGTCCGAGTACGTTGATCTGGGGATGGCGGTCGACATCAAGCCTGCCGTCTCCACCGCGGTGCTGAGCGACTATTCCTACGCGCTTCGAGGACGCTCCGTGCGACCACTGTGCAGGTCGGTGACCGTGGCGGGTACGGCGTACCGGTACGCGTTCGTCCGCTCCGGGCGCGACCACAAGCCGTTGGTGCTGTTGGACACGGGAGGACCGGGGGGTTCCCTGTTCGGGGCCGCTTGGCCATCGGAGGCCCTGAAGCAGCTGATCGGCGGGTACGACGTACTCATGCTGGAGGAGCCGTGGGTACAGGCGGCAGAGCCCGCAGGATGCTCGGACGCCCTCACAGCCTGGTACGACACCGTCCACGCACAGTGGCCGACGCGTGAGAACCCGGACCCGGTCGCACCGGTCGCCTCGACCGTGGCCAAGCGATGCCAGCTGTGGCAGGGCCGCTGGGGCTGGACGCCGCAGCGGTACGCAGACGTGGTGACGTCCGTCCTGGAGCGAACCGGCCGCAAGCTGCAGACGTTCGTGGGATTTTCGTTCGCATCTACCCGCTTGGCCTACCTGGAGTCGGCCGGGTTCCGGTTCTCCTCGGTGACTCTCATCAGTCCGTTTCCGGTCGGCGCACCGGCAGGTCAGTACGTGCGAGCCCGTCAGCGAGTGCTCGAAGGCCAGCCCGTGTTCGCTCGTGCCCTGTTGGGAACCACGCCGGCTGGCAGGTCCCTCCCGTTGAGCGCGACCGACCTAGAGGCTGCGCGTGTGCAAGCTCAGTACGCCTCCACTCGGACGCGGACTCGCTTGTTGATGGGCCACAGGACCGACGCGGTCTTAGTAGGGCAGATGTCGGACATGCTATTCGGGCGGTACGGCGTGGACAGCGTGTCGCCCTCGGTCCTCGCGTACTGGGACGAAACCTGTCCCGCGTTGCACGGTTGGCCGTCGCCCCGGGGTTCGGGGTCCCCCTCGGGTGGAACCGGGTTGGCGGGTGAGTTGCTGGGAGTGTGCGACAGCCGCGACGAAGGTCCTGTAGGCGTCCGTGGTTCTGGGTCGATCGAGTTGGTACCCCGCTCCCTTCGGGCGCCGTGCGTGGTCGCCTCGCGCGAAGACGGCGTCGTTCCCATCGACCTACTGCGCAGGTGGGCCGCCGGCTACGGGTGGCCTGTAGCGGTGCGGTCAGGACGGCACGCAAGCGTCCGGTTCCTACGTGCCTGCGAGCCTGTGCGAGGACGGCGGTCAGGTCACTTGCGTAGTCGCTAGTCGCCGATGCCGCGTGCCAGCAGGGCGTCACCGGTCTCGTGCGCGCGCGCGACGACGCGGATCACGAACGGCGAGAGGTAGGCCCGCGGACTGCGCAGGCCGCGCGCCCGGGCGGCGTCCCGGGTCTCCAGCGCGAGGGCGATCGTTCCCGGGAGTGCCTGCAGTGCGAGCGAGAAGGTCAGCGCCACCCGTTCGGGGTCGACGCCGAGACGCCGCAAGGGCGTGACCCAGCGAACGATCGCGTCGAGCATCGTGTTGACCGGAGTGGTGGCGCTGAGCACGACGGCGGCCAGCGCGAGCGCGAGCAGGTCGACCAGCGTCTCGATCGCCTTCGCGTAGCCCGCCAGCCACCACTGGAACCCCGCGACCACGAGCGCGATCAGCAGGACCCCGCGTGCCGCACGCACCAGCAGCGGCACCGACACGTGCCCGACCAGCGCGAGCAGGAGCGCAACGCCGAGGAAGACCAG
>JAOPYB010000392.1 GCA_025964835.1 Nocardioides sp.
GGGTGCGGACGTGGTCGGGCTCCGGATGCTCCGCACGCGGGCGGGGGTCGTGGACCAGGCCGGCCTCGGCGCCACGGCGCGGAAGGCCAACCTCGACGGTTCGATGTGCTGCCCGGCGCAGGCCGTGCACCGGCTGCGGTCGAGACGGCCCCGGGCCCGCCTGGTCGTGTGCGACGACGTGATCACGACGGGGGCCACGGCCCGCGAGGCGCAGCGGGCGCTCGAGGCCGTCGGCCTGGAGGTGGCGGCCATCGCGGCCGTGGCCGCGACCCGCAGGCGGTGGCCGGCGCCCGGTCGGGTCGGTCAGGGGGATTGGTCGGGCCTACGGGTTTCGCCTGGCCCCAACACCAACTAACGTCTCTGTATGGAGTCCGTCCGGGTCCGTGGTTGCGTCGTACAGATGCTCAGCGCGAGCCGGGCGTCCGCACGACTAGCCGATGCCAGTCGCAGGCGAAACGGTCCACGTAACCACGCGGGTGCTCACCCATCTCGCTGGGTCCTCCGTTCCGGGTCCGCAGAGGGTGCAGCCCTCCGCGTGCTCGTCGGGGGGTCCGCGGGGGGCGGAGGGCCCCGTGTGGGATCACGGTGCGGCTTAGACGTAAGTCCTGCCTCGGCCTCACCGTCCTACACGGTGAGCCGTCGGGAGAAGGGCAGTAGTGGCACCAAGCTGCGAACCCCTCTGCAGGCGATTGTGGGGTCGAAGACCAGGTCGGCCGGGCGGGCTCCATCCTCTCCGAGCACTGCCATGACCCCGGGTCGTCCATGACCCGGGGCGTGGCCTGCCCAACGACGGGCGTGCTCGGGAGCTGACACACCAGGAAACCAACTGTTCAACGGGAGGTTCACATGGAAGTTGTGGTCACAGGCCGTAATTGCGAGCTGTCGGAGGGATTCCGCGGTCACGCGAAGGACAAGCTGACCCGGCTCGAGAAGCACGACCACCGGATCATGCGGGTGCATGTGGAGGTGGACTGCGAACCCAACCCGCGCCAGCACAACCATGCCGTGCACGTCGAGCTCACGGCGTTCTCCAAGGGCCCGGTGATCCGGGCGGAGGCCGCTGCCGACGACAAGATGGGTGCTCTCGACCTCGCCCTGGACAAGATGGCCGCGCAGATGCGGCGCGCCGCGGACCGACGGCGGGTGCACCGCGGTCGGCACGCACCGGTATCGGTGGGCCAGGCCATGGCCGAGGTGCCGGTGGAGTCCGGGGACGAGGGTGCTGAGTCCGAGACCACCACTCAGGAACGCCGGGTCGGCCCCATCACCGTCACCGGCGACGGCCCGCTGGTGGTGCGCGAGAAGACGCACCCCGCTTCCCCGATGACCCTCGACCAGGCGCTCTACGAGATGGAGCTGGTCGGCCACGACTTCTACCTGTTCGTGGACAAGGAGAACGACCGCCCGGCCGTCGTCTACCGCCGTCGTGGCTACGACTACGGCGTGATCTCGCTGGATCTCGGAGCCGACGACTGAGCGCCTGACTGACCCGTGTGCGGAAGCGGAGTGGCCCGATCGGGCCACTCCGCTTGGCTTTTCACCCACCCGTCCAGGCGCGCGGGACCCCCCCAACGTGTCATGATGCGTCCGTGTCCGAACAGCTGAACGAGGCAGATCCCGAGCCGATCCGCGTCCTCGTCGTCGATGACCAGGAGCTCTTCCGTCGCGGGTTGACCATGCTGCTGGCCGTCGAGCAGGGCATCGAGGTCATCGGTGAGGCCGGCGACGGCGTCGAGGGGACCACGATGGCGGCCACCACGGCGCCCGACGTGGTGCTGCTCGACATCCGGATGCCGAAGCGCTCCGGCATCGAGGCCTGCCTGGCCATCAAGGAGGCCGTGCCGTCGGCCAAGATCATCATGCTGACCGTCTCGGACGAGGAGGCCGACCTCTACGAGGCCGTCAAGAGCGGCGCCGCCGGCTACCTCCTCAAGGACTCCTCGATCGAGGAGGTCGCGCAGGCCGTGCGCGTCGTCGCCGACGGCCAGTCGCTGATCTCGCCCTCCATGGCGGTCAAGCTGATCGACGAGTTCAAGCAGATGTCGCGCCCCGAGCGCGACCACGTGCCCGGCCTGCGGCTCACCGAGCGCGAGCTCGAGGTGCTGCGCCTGGTCGCGCGTGGCATGAACAACCGCGAGATCGCCCGCCAGCTGTTCATCAGCGAGAACACCGTCAAGAACCACGTGCGCAACATCCTGGAGAAGCTCCAGCTGCACTCGCGCATGGAGGCGGTCATGTACGCCGTCAAGGAGAAGCTGCTTGAGCTGCCGTAGGGCCGACCGAGGAACGTGGTCGGGCCTACGCCCAGCAGCCAGGTCGAGTAGCCGCGCGACCGAGGAACGAGGTCGCGACCGGCGTATCGAGACCCGGTGACGCGACCGCCGACCGCAACCACGGACGGTGACCGCCGTCGGCGGCTCGTGATTGAGTCTCCCCGTGGTTGAGTCGTTGAGCACCGCCCAGGCGCGCCGCATCGCCCTCGCGGCCCAGGGCTTCCTCGACAAGCGCCACGCCGTTCCGACGATGCGTACCTTCCAGCGGACGCTGGATCGCACCGGCGTCCTCCAGGTCGACTCGGTCAACGTGCTCCAGCGTGCGCACTACATGCCGCTCTACTCGCGGATGGGCCCCTACGACACCGCGCTGCTGCGCCGGGCGGCGGAGCAGCGGCCGCGCCGGCTGGTCGAGTACTGGGCCCACGTCCAGGCGTTCATGCCGGTCGAGCTGTGGCCCCACATGCAGCACCGGATGGCGGCGTACCGCACGCGCCGCGGCAAGTGGAGCGTCCTCGACGAGAACCCCGCACTCGAGGCCTCGCTGATCCAGGAGATCCGTGACGGCGGGGCCGCGACGGCGCGCGACCTCGACGACGGGCTGCCGCGCACCAAGGAGCAGTGGGGCTGGAACTGGTCCACCTCGCGCCGGGTCCTCGACTACCTCTACACGGTGGGCGACCTCGCCATCGCCGGGCGCACCAGCCAGTTCGAGGTGCTCTACGACCTGCCCGAGCGGGTGATCCCCGCCCACGTGCTGGCCCTGCCGACCCCGAGCGCCGAGGAGTCGCACCTCGAGCTGGTCCGCCGGGCCGCGGTCTCGCACGGCGTGGCCACGACTCGCTGCCTGGCCGACTACTACCGGATGCGCACCGACGAGGTGCGCCCGGCGATCGCCACCCTCGTCGGGAGCGGCGAGCTGCGGCCGGTGACGGTCGAGGGCTGGAAGCGACCGGCCTACCTCCACCGGGACGCCCGGCTCCCGCGCCGCATCCGGGCCCGCGCCCTGCTCAGCCCGTTCGACCCGGTCGTGTGGGAGCGCGAGCGGGCCGAGCGGCTCTTCGACTTCCACTACCGGATCGAGATCTACGTGCCGGCCGACAGGCGGGTGCACGGCTACTACGTGCTCCCGTTCCTGCTCGGCGACCGGATCGTCGCCCGCGTCGACCTCAAGGCCGACCGCTTCGGCGACCGCCTCGTCGTCAAGGCGGCGTACGCCGAGCCCGGCGCGCCGCCGGAGACGGCCGACGAGCTGTCCGCCGAGCTGCGCGAGCTGGCGGGGTGGCTGGGGCTGTCCGACGTGACGGTCGAGCCCCGCGGTGACCTGGCGCCCGCGCTGCGCTTCTGATCCCCCGGACCGGGGTCGACGCTGGGTTGGGGAGTGCAACGCCTGCTGGGTAGAGTGGCGCAGACTTCAATCGATCCAGGGAGTACCACCGTCGTGCCTGCCATTCTTGACAAGCTCCTGCGCATCGGCGAGGGCAAGATCCTCCGCCAGCTCGAGGCGATCTCGCAGGCTGTGAACGCCATCGAGGACGACTTCGTGGCGATGACCGATGCCGAGCTCCAGGGCATGACCGTCGAGTTCCGGGAGCGGCTCGCCAACGGCGAGTCGCTCGACGACCTGATGCCCGAGGCGTTCGCCACCGTCCGCGAGGCGGCCCGGCGGGTCACCGGCATGCGGCCGTTCGACGTCCAGGTGATGGGCGCCGCCGCGCTGCACCTCGGCAACATCGCCGAGATGAAGACCGGTGAGGGCAAGACCCTCGTCGCGACGCTCCCGTCGTACCTCAACGCGCTGGCCGGCAAGGGCGTGCACGTGGTGACGGTCAACGACTACCTCGCCAAGTACCAGTCCGAGATGATGGGCCGGATCCACCACTTCCTCGGTCTCGAGGTCG
>JAOPYB010000403.1 GCA_025964835.1 Nocardioides sp.
CGACTACACCTTGTTCATCCTGGCTCGCTACCGGTCCGAGCTCAGGCACACCGACGACCGACAGCAGGCGGTCGGGATCGCCGTCGGAACGGCGGGCTCGGCGGTCGTCTTCGCCGGCCTGACCGTGATCATCGCGCTGTCCGCCCTGTCGGTCATCCGCATCCCCTTCCTGACCTCGATGGGTCTCGCGGCCGCCGGCACTGTCCTCATCGCCGTCCTCATCGCCCTCACCCTGCTCCCCGCGGTGCTCGGCATGCTCAAGTCCAAGGCCTTCTCCGCCCGCGTCCGTGACTACGAGCCGGCCCGCGAGGCCGACGGCCGGGTCCTCAACAACGGCGTCCGGTGGGCGCGCATCGTCGGCAAGCGTCCGCTGGCGGCCGCTCTTCTCGTCGTTGTCGCACTCGGCGTCCTGGCGGTCCCGCTCAAGGGCCTCCACCTGGCGTTCCCGACCGACTCGACCGCCGCGAGCGCGACCACCCAGCGCAAGGCGTCCGACATCATGAGCTCCGAGTTCGGGCCCGGCCGCGAGGGTCCGTTGCTCGTCGTCGTCGACGGCCGCGGCACGGATGACCCCACCGCGGCGTTCACCTCCGTCGCCGACTGGGCCTCCCGGCAGGACGGCGTCGCCAACGCGCAGGTCATCGCCACCAACGCGGACCCGAGCAACCCCGCCGCCGTGCCGACCGGCGCCCTGGTCTCGATCCAACCCGTGGCCGGACCCGACGACGAGGCCACCACCAACCTGCTCAACGCCCTGCGCGACGGCCAGTCCGGCATCGAGCAGCAGACCGTCACGACCATCGGCGTGACCGGGTTGACCGCCATCACCACCGACGTGTCCGACCGACTCTCCGGAGCGCTCCCGAGCTACCTCGCGATAGTGATGTTCCTGGCGTTCCTGCTGCTGATGATCGTCTTCCGCTCGATCATGGTCCCGCTCACCGCCACCCTCGGCTTCCTGCTCTCGGTGCTGGCGACGCTCGGCGCGACGGTCGCGGTCTTCCAGGAGGGCGCCTTCGGCCTCATGGAGGGGCAGCCGATCGTCAGCTTCATGCCGATCTTCCTGATCGGCGTGGTCTTCGGGCTGGCGATGGACTACCAGGTCTTCCTGGTGACCCGCATCCGCGAGGCGCACGTGCACGGCGCATCCCCGCGCGAGGCGGTCGTCGACGGCTTCCGCAACAGCGCCCGGGTCGTCACGGCGGCCGCGATCATCATGACGTCGGTCTTCGCCGCGTTCATGCTGCAGGACGAGCCGATCATCAAGTCGATGGGCTTCGCCCTGGCGGTCGCCGTGGTCTTCGACGCGTTCGTGGTGCGGATGGCCCTGATCCCGGCGGTCATGTACCTGCTCGGCGACAAGGCGTGGTGGCTGCCGGGCTGGCTCGACCGGATCCTGCCGAACGTGGACGTCGAGGGCGAGGGGCTGGTCCGCCCGCACCTGCGTCGGCCGACCGAAGCCCCCGCCGACGACGAGCGTGAGGTGCCGGCCGGGGTGTGAGCCCCGCCCAGCCCGCCCGGGTCAGCCGGGGATGCCGAGGTGGGCGAGCAGGTTCTTGGAGAACCGGTCGCCCATCGTGCCCATCACACCCTTCATGGCGGCGGTGACGGCCGGCGAGGAGAGCTTCGGCAACGGCAGGTCGAGGCTGATCTCGAGCCTGGTGGCCAGATGGGTGCCGCCCTCGGCGTCGGAGAGGTCGTACCACCCCTCGACGCCGGAGCGCTCGGTCGTGCCAGCGGGCGGCTCGTGGTGGAAGTCGATGCGCTCGAGCTCGTCGAAGACCATCCGCTCGGTGAACGCCGGGGCCACCTTGACGCCGAGCACGTCGAGGCCGCTCATCTCCCAGCGCCACAGGTCACCGTGCGCGGTGATGCGCTTGAGGAAGGGGGTCATCTCGGCGACCAGCCCGGGACTCACCAGCACGTCCCAGATCGCCTGGCGGGGCGCGGCGACCACGGCCTCTGCCGTGGTCGTGGCCTTGAAGGTCGCCATCAGGCGGCCAGCACCTTCTCGATGTCGCCGGCCAGCTGTCCGGGCTCGGTGGTGGGGCCGAAGCGGTCGACGACCCGGCCGTCGCGGTCGACGAGGAACTTGGTGAAGTTCCAGTTGACGCGGCCTCCGAGCAGGCCCTTCTTCTCCGACCTCAGCCACCGGTAGAGCGGGTGGGTGTCGCGTCCGTTGACGGCGATCTTGGCGAACATCGGGAAGCTGACCCCGAAGTTGCGCTCGCAGACGGTCGACATCTCCTCGTCACCGAGGGGCTCCTGCTTGAACTGGTCGCTGGGGAAGCCCAGGACGCTGAAGCCGCGGTCGGCGTACGTGTCCTGCAGCCGCTGGAGACCCGGCAGCTGGGAGGCGTACCCGCACCGGGAGGCGGTGTTGACGACGAGGACGACCTGGCCGGCGTACGCCGCGAGGTCCACGTCGTTGCCGTCGAGGCCGCGGGCCGAGAAGTCGGTCAGTGAAGGCATGCTCCGAGTGTGGCAGGGTCGTGGTCATGCCCCAGGTGACGGCGCAGGCATGGGTCCCGGTCGCGACGGAGACCGCGTTCGCGGTGTCCCAGACGACCGGCGAGGTCCGGCTGCGCTGGGATCCCTTCATCCGCCACCAGCAGCTGATCGACGCCGAGCGCCCCGCCAAGGGGGTCCGCACGCTCACCCGGGCGCGGGTCGGACCGCGGATGCTGAGCGAGTACGTCTCCTACCGCCCGCCGACCTCCGTGGGCATGACGATGGTGTCCGGGCCGTGGTTCTTCGACTCCTTCGGCGGCGGCTGGCGATTCGTGCCGGAGACCCGCGACGGGGTCGACGGCACCCGGGCGGTGTGGAAGTACACCTACTCCGTACGGCCGTCGTGGCTGCGGTGGGTTGCCGAGCCGATCGGCCAGTGGCTGCTCGGGCGCGAGATCCGCGCCCGTATCGCCGCGTTCGCGCGGGCCTGCGAGGACCCGACCGTGCTCGGTGCGTTGTAGATCACGCGCCCCGCGGGGTTTCAACCCTCGTCCGATTGTGAACGGTGTTCCTGAGCAGCCGGTCGATCTCGTCCCGCCGGATCGGCCGCTTCCGCCCCGCACCGAGGAGAGCCGTCGCATGTCGTTCGTCACCGTCTTCACCGCCGGAACCATGGCGTTCGTCCTGCTCGTGCCGATGCTGATGGTCTTGGCGCTGTCCACCGTGTCATCGTTGCGCCGGGCGGTTGCCTCCGGTCCGGTGGACGGCGCCCTGGACCTCGAGCCCCGGGACCTCGAGTCCGCCGCGACCTTCAGCCGCGCCGCCTGACGACCAGCACCAGCAGCACGAGCGACACCGCCTGGCACAAGCCGATCACGACCACCAGGTCGACGACGCTTCCGCCGTACAACGCCCCGGCCAGCGCGCCACCCACCAGCGCCGCCCCGCCCTGGAAGGCCGCGAACACGCCGTACGCCGTCGCCAGCCGCGCCGCCGGCACCAGGTCCGCCACCAGCGCCTTGACCGTCGAGTCCTGGACACCGACCGCGGCGCCCCAGACCGCGATGCCGACCAGCACCCACGACAGTCGGTCGGCGAACGCGAGCACGGGGACCAGCGCCACCAGGAAGGGGAGCACCAGCAGCACCCGCGCGCCCACCCTGTCGTAGGCGAAGCCGGTGGCGAGAGCGGCGACCGCCTCGACCGCCATGGCGACGGCGTAGACGACCGGCACCAGGGCCGGGCGGACCAGGTCGGCGTCGACGAGGTGGAAGCCGATGATCCCGAACGTCATCAGGCCCAGTGTGCTGGCGGCGCAGGAGACGGCGAAGACGTAGAACGCACGGGGCAACCGGGTGGGGTGCTCGAGCCGTCCGCCGGCTCGCACCTCGAGCGGCACCTCGTCGTACACCGTCATGTCGGGGACGCGGCGACGGACCAGGAGGAGCAGGGCCATCGCGGCCGCCCCCGGGACGGCGAGCACCGCCAGCCCGGTCCAGGTGCGCGCGGTCAGCGCGACCATGCCGGCGACGAGCAGGGGCCCCGCGAAGGCGCCGACCTGGTCGAGGGCCTTGTGCACGGCGAAGCCACGGCCGCGGCCGACGGCCCGGGCGGCGTGCGCGAGCAGCGCCGACTTGGAGGGGCTCCGCACCGCCTTGCCGGTCCGCTCCAGCAGCACCATCGCCGCGCCGAAGGCTAGCCCGGCGCCGCCGAGGAACGGCGCCACCGCCATCAGCGGGACGCAGACGGCCGTCATCGCGTAGCCGACGATCGTCAGCGACCAGTAGCGCCCGCTGCGGTCCGCGAGCGGACCGGACACCAGGCGCAGCACGAGGGCGGCCGCCTCGCCGGCCCCGGTCACGACGCCGACCAGGAGCGCCGAGGCGCCCAGCGACGCGAGGAACGGCCCGGTGATGGCGCGCGCGCCCTCGTAGACCATGTCCGCGGCCAGGCTGACGATGCCGAACCAGACGACGGTGCGCCAGGGGGACCAGGCGGGGGCGCCGGCCTGGGTGGCCTCGACCGGCCGCCGGGTCATGCGGCTCAGCCGACCAGTCGGGCCCGCACCCGCGCGGGCTGCTGGTGGCCGACCGGGTTCGCGTGCCCGTCGAGCAGCACCCGGACCTGGCGGTCGCCGAGCTCCAGGATGATCTCGTCGTCCGTGATGCCGGACACCTCGCCGCTGATGAGGTAGAGCCCGTCGTCGGTCTTCTCCAGCGAGGCGCCGGGCTTGCAGCGCTCCACATCGCCCACGGCGACCGCCTCGAGCCGCGGTCGGAGCTTGGCGCGGTAGCGCCACAGCAGGAGCACCATCACGAGCAGGGCGACGTCGGCGATCAGGGTGATCACCAGGCCCAGGCGGTGCGTCACCTGGCCGTGCACCGTGTACGCCGCCGGCCGGTCCGGCAGCACCCGGACGGCGATCTCCTTGTCCGCGACGGCGCGGTCGTACGTCGCCCGGTCGACCTCGGCCGTCCACCGCAGCTTGTCCTCGTCGATGGCCGGGGGGTAGGCGAACTCCACGAAGTACGCCGGGTTGTCCTTCGGCGACAGCACCCGGTGGGCGGTCACCGCGGCGGTGACGTCGGTGCCGGACCGCTCGACCCGCCACGACGTGAACCTGCTGTGCGCGAGCGGAAGGTTGATCACGACCACGAGCAGCAGGACGAGCAGCAGCGCCTTCGGGCTCACTCGGGTCTTCACGGGGCCAGTATCCCGGGTGCCGGCACGCGGCGGGCGAGGTGCGGCGACGCGGGCCCCGGACCGGTGCGGTCCGGAGCCCGCGTCGGCTCACACCAGGGTCGGGGCGAACCGCTCCCAGACCCGGTGCGCACCGAGCAGCGTGTGCACCTCGGTGAAGACGGCGCCCGGCTCGGCACCCACGACGACGCCCACGTCGTCGGCACCGAAGCCGGCGGCCTCGAGCGCCTCGACACCGGCGCCCCAGGCACCGATCGCCTTGGCGTGCCGGAAGGCCTCCTGGAGCAGCAGCGTGACCCGCGGGTCCAGCTGGACCGCCGACGGCTCGCCGGCCTTGCTGTCCCGGACCGGGAGGGCGTCCGCACCCGGGGCGGGGCAGCCGGCCAGGATGACGGCGTCGAACTCGACGGAGCGGGTGGCGCCCAACGCGCGCTGCACGGCCATCCCGTTGGGCAGGGTGCCACCGCGCGGCGCCACGACCAGCGGCACCATGCTCGCCGCCTTCACGGCCGCCGCCAGCTCCTCGACCCCGGTCAGGTCGCCCTCGGGGTCGACGACGATCCCGACCATCCGCCCGTCGGTCGGCCAGGTGTCGCCGAGCTGGGAGAGCGCCGGGCTGGGCTCGAGGTCGACGAGGGTCTCGCTCGGCTCCGGGGGCGTCAGTCCCAGCCCCGCGGCCACCTGGGCGCAGAGGTCCGGGTCGATGTTGGCGAGCGCGAGGAGCTGCCGCTCCTTGATCGTCTGCTCGTAGCACTTGGCCAGCTCGAAGGTGTAGGCGAGCACGATGTGCTCCTTCTCCGTCGGCGACATGCTGAGCCAGAACTGGCGGGTCTGGCTGTAGTGGTCATCGAACGAGGCCGGCTTGTCGCGGGTCTTCGTCGCCTCCGCGACGAGGGCGGCCACCTCGAGGAAGGCCCCGTCCTCCGCACCCGCGTGGAACGGGCAGCCGCCGTCCAGCGAATTGGGCTTGTACGGCGCCACCCCGCCGTGGACCGCGTCCTGGTGGAAGCCGTCGCGGAACATGTCGTTGACCGGCGCGTGCGGGCGGTTGATCGGGATCTGGTGGAAGTTCGGGCCACCGAGGCGCGTCAGCTGGGTGTCGATGTAGGAGAACAGGCGCGCCTGGAGCAGCGGGTCGTTGGTCACGTCGATCCCGGGCACCAGGTTGCCGAGGTGGAAGGCGACCTGCTCGGTCTCGGCGAAGAAGTTGGTCGGGTTGCCGGTCAGGGTGAGCAGGCCGATCGCCTGCACCGGGGCGAGCTCCTCCGGCACCAGCTTGGTCGGGTCGAGGAGGTCGATGCCGTCGAATGTCTCCTCGGGCACGTCCGGCATCACCTGCACGCCCAGCTCCCACTGCGGGTAGGCGCCGGACTCGATGGCGTCGTACAGGTCGCGCCGGTGGAAGTCGGGGTCCATTCCGGCGAGCAGCTGCGCCTCCTCCCAGGTGAGGGAGTGCACGCCGAGGACCGGCTTCCAGTGGAACTTGACCAGCGAGGTGTCGCCCTCGGCGTTGACGCACCGGAAGGTGTGGACGCCGAAGCCCTCCATGGTGCGGTAGGAGCGCGGGATCCCGCGGTCCGACATGTTCCACATCGTGTGGTGCTGCGCCTCGGTGTGCAGGGAGACGAAGTCCCAGAAGGTGTCGTGGGCACTCTGTGCCTGCGGGATCTCCCGGTCGGGGTGCGGCTTGGCCGCGTGGATGACGTCGGGGAACTTGATGCCGTCCTGGATGAAGAAGACCGGGATGTTGTTGCCGACCAGGTCGAAGGTGCCCTCGTCGGTGTAGAACTTCGTCGCGAACCCACGGGTGTCTCGCACGGTGTCCGCAGAGCCGCGCGAGCCGAGCACGGTCGAGAACCGCACGAAGACCGGGGTCTCCTTGTTCTTCGCCAGGAAGCCCGCCTTCGTGACGGCCTTGGCGTTGCCGTAGCCGATGAACACGCCGTGGGCGCCCGCGCCGCGGGCGTGCACGACGCGCTCCGGAATGCGCTCGTGGTCGAAGTGCGTGACCTTCTCACGCAGGTGGTGGTCCTGCAGCAGCGTCGGACCGCGCGCACCCGCCTTGAGGGAGTGGTCGGTGTCGCGGATGCGGAGCCCCTGCGACGTGGTGAGGAAGGGCCCCTGGGGTCCGACGTCGGTCGCGCTGGCGCCGGTCGCCGCTCCGGTCGCCGTACGCCGCTCCGGCGCGGCCTGGTCGGGCTTGGGCGGCAGCGGCCCCCGGGGCTTGGTGGGCTCCTCGAGCGACGGCGGTTCCGGAGCCGGGACACCCGGGATCGGCGGCGGGACCAGGTCGGCCACCGCCTCCAGCGCCTTCTGGGTGGCCTTCTCGACGGTGCTCTTCATGACGCGCTTCACGGCCTTGGCCGATGTGCTCGGGTCCATGGGGTGTCCTCTCCCGGGAGTGTGGACCTCGTGCGTACCCCCGACACCAGAACGTGAACCTCACCGGCCGGATGCTGGGCAGGTCGGCCCGGACGACGCATCGGACCCTGAACGGGACCTCGCGCCGGGAATGGAAGAACCGCCGGGGTCTCGGGTCCCCGGCGGTTCGTGGCAGACGTTAGCAACTCTGGTCGTCCGCGTCGCCGTTTCCGGGCATTTGTCTCGCGGGGGACCGCTAGTGGTGCCGGAGGAGAGGACCCGGGACCGGCCCGCTGCGTGAGGGGAGGTCCCGGGACCCTGCTCCGAGATCCCCGTGTCCGGGATCGCCGGGTGCGAAACTCACCCGGCCGGGTGGACTTTGCGACCCGCCCGCCGCCGCGCGGACCTGCCGCGAGCAGTGCAGGTTTCCTATACTCGGCCCATGGGTGCTGACCAGGTCCCCGTCCCTGGCCCGCGACGGCGGGGCGTGTTCGCGATCTCGGTCGCGGCCGAGATGGTCTCGATGAAGATCCAGAACCTCCGCGTCTACGAGCGGCGTGGTCTGGTCGACCCCGACCGCACCACCGGCGGGACCCGCCTCTACAGCCCCGACGACATCGACCGCCTGCACCACATCCGCGAGCTGCTCGCCGACGGTCTCAACCTGGCCGGCATCGCCCGGGTGATCGCCCTGGAGGACCGCGTGCACCAGCTCGAGCGGCTGGTGCGCAGCGACGGAGGTCGTCCCCAGGGGTGAGGTTGGCGGGTGCCGCGCCGGGTACGACCTCGTCCACAGGCAACCCGGGAGGCGAACGATGGATGCGAGCAAGTCGGCCAGGCTGGGCCGCAACGTGGTGTCCTCGGCCGGCGGCGCGATCCTGGCAGCCGGCACGCGGGCGGTGGCGACCGTGCGCCCATCGAGCAAGCCCCTGCACCCACGCGGCATCGTCCTGCGCGGCCGTCTCTACCGGCACGGTGCGACGGTGCGGTCCGGGGTGCCCTGGCTCGACGAGGCCGGGGAGGACGACGTCGAGGTGCGCCTGTCGCGGGCGGTCGGCCTGCCGGCGGGGGTCCCCGACATCCACGGGCTCGCGCTCCGGGTTCCCACCGCCGACGGGTTCGGGGACATCCTGTTCGCCTCCACCGGCTGGGGACGTCTCGGTCGGTTCGTGCTCACCGCCAGCCGCGACCCGCGCAGGCGGCCGATGACGACGCTGCTGCCCTACCGCACGGAGTCCGGGCCGGTGCTCCTCGGCGCCCGGTCGGTCGGCTCGGAGACCTACGACCTGTCCTGGGCCCACCCCGACGGCGACTGGCACGTGTTCGGGTCCCTGCGGCTGTCGACCCAGCGCGCCGGCGACCAGGACATCTCCTTCGACCCGGTCCTGCACCCGGTGGGCGGCCTGGAGCAGTACCCCGCCGTCGAGCGGCTCCGCGAGCCGTCGTACGACAACGCCCGACGCTCGCGCGACTGACCGGCTCCCCGCCAGCAAGATGGCGGCGGTTCGCAGTCACCTGGTGACGTCAGATCACCGCTGTCTGCCCAGCCCTGCCTGGGCCACCACAGCGTGAAGGGCTGCGGCCAGCCTGTCGCGTGCCGGGTCTGATGGAGGTTCTCATTCCACGGAGGGATGAGAACCATGGCAGCACCGAGGAAGTACCCCGGGGAGCTTCGGGAGTGAGCGATCCGGAGGGCGGTCGATCTGCGGCGTGACCCTGCGGCGCGTTCTGGTGCGCTGCCTCGGGTCGCCGACCGGCTGGGGATCAACGCTGAGACGTTGCGCAACTGGGTCTCTCAGGCCGAGATCGACGAGATCTTGCGAACGGCCTCGGCGTCTTTCGTGGCCGGGGCGAGTTCCGAGAGGATCTGGACCGCCGTCCCGCTCACGTCGACGGATCTCGGCGGTGGTGACGACCGGGAGGATCCCCCGGTTCCGGGGGCGGCTTGTCGACCACACGTCGTGCGTCAGTCTGCAAGCTTTGCGAGTGTCCGGGTGCCGGCTGCGCCGTGGAAGGTCGCCCAGGAGAAGAAGTCACCGCCAATGACGGCCGCACCGGACACCAGCCCTTGTCCCACGGTTGTCAACTCACCCGTCGAGAGCCGCCACAAGTACTGGACGTAACCGCCATCCGATGAGGCCCGGGCGAACCACACGAAGTCCTCGCCCACGGTCAGGTACCCGAGCCCCTCACCCCGGACGGCAACTGTCTCCTGCGCGTCCCTGCCGAGCCCCAGGACCCGAACCTCGTCGTCGTCACTGCATTTCAGGCCAACAGCTGCCGCTCCTGCGCCGTGGTACTGCACGAATGTCTGGTTGAAAGAGTTGGTGGTCGTACTGAAATTAAGCGTTCACACTACTCCACGAGCTTGACAGGGCAGCGGAGTTGGCGGCTGGGTCATCGAAGTCGGTCTTGTCGAGCTTCTCCGAACGTCCCTGCGCCACGATCCAGTGCCCGACTTCCCGCGCGGTTGGACGAAAATTGTAGTGCGCGCCCCCGGCGACTCGAGCGTACTCGTGGCAAAACGCCAGCGATCCAAACCGACGCGCAGCAGGCCGGAGTCCCATGATCTGGTGCCGTTGATATCGGTTCGCATGTGGGAGCCGTTTGCAACGTTCGCTTGGTTGAGCGAGTCACCGTCGTAGGCGCCGGTTCCTTCGTTTGTGGTTCGAAGGATCATCGTGCCTGTGGCGGGTCCGCAGTAGAAATTCGTGGACTGTGCAACGTGGGCGACCGAGACGCTGTTCGACGGAGTCGGGCACGGGAGGCCGGGATCCGGGCACCATGCCGCCGGGGCACCGGACGGTCGCGCACGCATCGCTCGCTTCCTCGATGCTCGGTAGGCGCCGGCATCGTCGAGTTTCTCCTGGAGGTCGGCGAGCTCTTCGTCGGTCTCTACCAACCTGGTGCCCGGCTCCCGACCCCCGCCAGTGGATTCCCTTCGGTCGCTCGGGCCGGAGCCGCCATGAGCATCAAGGCTGGCGAGACACCCGAAAGCGGCAGAAGCCTGTGGCTTTGGACATGTTGTCTCCCCGTAGTTCTATCGACTAGACACGGCCGGGCCGTCGACCCCGGCCTCCGGAGGTCTAGGCGCCATTACCTACACCAAACAATTGATCGAAGAGTTGGTATCGCGCGCCGGTGAAACACGAGCCAAGGCAACGATCTTCATATATCCATTTACGGTGTCGATCGCTGCTGTCCGTCGCGTCCGCAAGGAATCTGGGGCACCCTCCGAAGCGTGAATGATGGCCGTGCGATTTGTTCATTCCCAAATCTGCAGAGCGAAGCAACGTGATTTTCCGCCTCGTCTTCCCTGTCTCGGCGAGCCGCGAAATGGAAGCAGTGAGCGCACTGCCCACATCCGGTCCGGGTTCGCACGAAGGGGATTCGTACTGCAATCGCGGAAGGTCCGGCGCGGGAAACCGCGAGCCCGGCAGTTCCGGCACGCCCGGCGTGGGATCCGCGCCGCGCCGAGCGCTCGATTCCCGTCTGGGCTGCCGAGGCACAGTCACGCGGAAAGGCCCCGACCGTCGTGCCTGGTCGGGGCCCATTCGCCTGTAGCCGCTCAACGATTCGCTGAGTCGTGCACACGTGCGCGAGGGGGGAGTTGAACCCCCACGTCCTTTCGGACACACGGACCTGAACCGTGCGCGTCTGCCTATTCCGCCACTCGCGCGTGATGCGGCGCTCAGGCTATCCCAGCGCTCCGGTCAATCCCAAACCGGACGGAGGGCTTGCGGCGTGCTCCCTCGCCACCCCGTTACGATCGGTCGGAACCCGGCGACCGCCGGGTCTCGCTGGCCGGCCGCGGTCTCGTCCTGCGCAGGCCAGGGGCGGCACGACCACCGAGCGTGATCCGACGTGGGAAGGAGACGGCAGTGGGCGGGCTCTCCAAGTTCGAGCACCGGCTGGAGGAGCTGATCTCCGGTGCGTTCGCCCGGGCGTTCCGCTCCGCGGTGCAACCCGTCGAGATCTCCGCGGCGCTCCAGCGCGAGTGCGACAACAACGCCCAGATCCTCTCCCGCGACCGGCGGCTGGTGCCCAACGACTTCCACGTCGAGCTCTCGCAGGCCGACCTCGACCGGCTGGCGCCGTACGACACCGCCATGGCCGACGACCTCGCCGCCCAGCTGCGCGAGCACGCCGAGCAGCAGAGCTACGTGTTCCCCGGCCCCGTCACGATCGGCTTCGAGCCCGCCGACGACCTCACGACCGGCCGGTTCCGCATCCGCAGCCGCGCCCAGGCCAAGGTCACCGGCAACGCCAGCGCGACGCAGGTACGCCGGGCCCGGGCGATCCTTGAGGTCAACGGCACCCGGCACCCTCTCCAGATCCCCGGTCTCGTGATCGGGCGCGGCACCGAGGCCGACGTCCGCATCAACGACCCCGGCATCAGCCGGCGGCACATCGAGTTCGTGGTCGCGACCGGCACCACCACGGCGGGTCCGGACGACCTGGACATCGAGGTCCGCGACCTGGGGTCCACCAACGGGATGCTCGTGGACGGTCACCGGGTCACCCAGACCGGCGTGCGAGACGGCACCCGGGTCAAGATCGGGAACACCACGATGACCGTGCGCGTCATCGAGGAGGACATGGATGTCTGAGCTCACCCTGTTCCTGATCCGCATCGCCTACCTGGCGATCCTCTGGATCTTCGTGCTCTCGGCGATCTCGGTCATCCGCTCCGACATGTTCGGCGCGCGGGTGCCCGAGGCCGCCCGCGGGGCCGCCGGCCGCGGCACCAAGCCGGCGA